>JAPKCC010000086.1 GCA_028823105.1 Phycisphaerales bacterium
GTATTTGTCATTTGGAAGCGGAAGAAGATGCGTCCATCGCTGTATCGATGCATTGATACACCACTCCCGCCCCTCTTCCCGTGATGGGGATGATCAGGGACGCTTATAGAAAGGGAGTGGCACGATCTCGGCGTCGGTGCCGCCACCCAGGTCGATTCGAACCGTGGTTCCCACCTCGGCCATCTCCGCGGGCACGTATGCCATGCCGATTGGATGACCGAGCGTCGGACTCGGGCAGCCACTGGTGACCGTTCCCACGACCCGATCGCCATCGAAGACCGACATCCCTTGACGAGGGCTTCGACGTCCATCCAGTTTCAGACCGACCAGTTTTCGCTCGGGGCCGTCCGCGGCGATCCGCTGCAACGCGTCCTGGCCGATGAATCGGCCTTCCTGCGGATCCGTCTCGCCCTTGTCCAACTTGACGGCGAACCCCAGTCCTGCGGAGATCGGATCGGTCTGCTCGTCGAGCTCATGACCATAGAGCGGCATTCCCGCCTCCATACGAAGGCTGTCGCGAGCTCCAAGGCCAGCCGGCCGAACGACGCCGCCTTCCGCCCCGATGTCTTTGAGCAGCATTCCAAGCGCCTGACGGGCGAACTTGGCACCGAGAATGACCTCGACGCCGTCTTCGCCCGTGTATCCGGTCCTGCTGACGATGATCTTCATGACCAGAACATTCTTCACCGTGAAGCGATACCGCTTGAGGGTCGGCACCTCCCGGGAGACCTTCCCGAGAAGTTCCATGACCTTGGGGCCCTGGATCGCGCACATGCAGGTCGATTCCGTCTCATCCACCATCTTGAAGACCAATTCCTCCTCCGCCTTCACCCGGTTGAAGTGCGTGGTGATCTTCGCGCGATTCGCGCCGTTGCAGACGACCATGTAATCGTCGTCCGAGAAGCAGTAGACGAGCACGTCATCGAGGCATCCTCCCGTCTCATTGCAGATCAGGCCGTAGCGACACTGACCCTCTTTCATGCCTCGAACCAGCCGTGTGCAGACACGATCGAGAAATTTTCGGGCATGTCGGCCTGAGATGCGAAGTCGGCCCATGTGGGAGACATCGAAAATACTGCCGCTGGAACGGGTCCAGAGGTGCTCTTCGCCGATCGAACCATAGTGAAGTGGGAGTTCCCAGCCGGCGTACTCGACGATCTTCGCCTGGTGATCGAGATGGAAGCTGTGAAGCGGAGAACGCGTCAAAGTGGTGGTTTCTGGCATTCCCGCACGGTAGCGGTCCCCCGAGTCCTTCGCCACCGCGGGCCCTCGATTCCGACCGAGTATCGATCATGCGGCCTGTGACGATTACTCGACGCCACAAGGCCGGGATTCCCGCCCCCCGAACTTGCATCCTCTCCAATCGAATCCGACTTTCCAATCGTGAGATGTGAATCAATGGAAGTCCACCAACTCGAGGAGAAGGCCTGATGTCCAGCAAGAGCACGACCGCCACTACCACTGCACGCGGAGATCGAGACGTCCTGTTCAGACTGTCAATGGCCGCCGTGGGAATCGGCCTCCTCCTCTCGGTTCTGATCTGAATCTACGAACCAGCCGTCGATCGCCCCAGGGAGTGGGCGAGCCGGCCGGATGAACGACCCGCCCCGACGGAACGTGCCCCCCACGCTCCGGCGGGGCGTTCGAATGCCCTCCAAGGTAAACTCCCGGTCCATGCTGACCGGTTCGTTGATCTTCGATGATGGCCCCCACCTCCAGTCCGGGCCTCTGCGCGCCGCCGCCCCCCGGAAACAACTCCGAGACCGGCCCGGCCAGAGGAGATCTCGGGGAAGTTCCTGCCTTCTGCGGCGGTTCGGCATCCTGAGAATCCTCCTCGGTTCACTGATCTTCATCGGGGTGAATTCGGCGCACGCAACCCCCACGCCCCTCGTCCAAGACATCGACGACGAAACCTTCGCGGATCGACCGATCTCCGAGGTCGAGTTCAAGGGGCTCGAGCGGGTCGAGATACGTCTGGTCCAGAACAACATCAGAACCGCCTCGGGCCAGCCGTTCGATGCGCAATCGCTCCGAGACGACGTCGCCACCCTGTACCGACTGGGGCAGTTCCAGACGGTCACCGCGGACGCCGTGCTGCAAGCGGATGGAAGCGTCAAGGTCATCTACCGCGTCACCGAGCAATCCATCATCCGGGACGTGCAGACCGTCGGGAACACCCTCGTCTCCGACCAGGAACTCCGAGCACAAATCCCGCTCTATTCGGGCGGTCCCCGCGACGACTTCCTCGTCGAACAGTCACTGCTCCGAATCAAGGACCTGTATCGCGGAAAGGGCCATTACCTTGCCGAGGTCCGGGTGGACGACTCACGGCTCACCGATGCAGGCATCCTCATCTTCGTGATCGTCGAGGGACCCCGGGTGCGGATCAAGGACATCGAATTCGTCGGAAACCGCAACTTCCCAACGAACATCCTTGGCTCGCAGATCGCCACCAAGCCGGCCATCCTCTTCTTCCGTAAGGGCGAGTTGGATCCAAATCGTCTGATTGACGATGCCGCCACGCTCGACCGGTTCTACAAGGCTCGTGGTTGGATCGACGTTCGAGTGGACAGCCGCGTGCTGCTCGGGCCCGACTCCAAGGAGGCGAAGGTCGTCTTCGTCATCGACGAAGGCCGACAGTACCGACTCCGTCGAATCGAAATCGCCTCGAGCGGCGGCGAGGCATCCCCCCTCGACGTTTTTAGCAATCAGCAACTTCTCGCACTCGCGGCACTCCGCCCCGGAGACCCTTACGAACGCCCCAAGATCGACCAGACGGTCGAAGCGATTCGAAACGCCTATCTCCAGATGGGGTTCATCGAAGCCAGAGTCTCGGCCCGGAGCCTCCGAGTCGGCGAGCAGCCCGAAGTCGACATGATCGTCCAGATCGTGGAAGGGCAGTCCTCAACCGCCGGCCTGATCATGATTCAAGGCAACTTCCTGACCAAAGACAAGGTCATCCGGCGACTGGTCAAGGTTCGACCGGGTCGCCCCCTCGACGGAACCCTCGCGAATCGGGCAAAGATCTCCATCGAACGCTCACAGCTCTTCAACGATGCTCGCGTTTCGATCCAGCAGCCCGATGCGAACGCACCCCGAGTTCGGGACATCATCATCGAGGTGAAGGAAAAAAATACCGGGTCGTTCAACTTCGGTGCGGGCCTTGCTTCCGACAGCGGAATCTTCGGGGAGTTCTCGTTCCGCCAAACGAACTTCGACGTCGCTGACTTCCCCCTCAGCGTCGAAGAGTTGATCAGCGGCCGTGCATTCCGCGGCGCCGGCCAGGGCTTCAACATCACGATCGCGCCGGGTACCCAAGTAAGTATGTTCTCGATATCGATCACCGAACCGCATCTCTTCGAGAGCAACATCTCCGGACAGTTTGATAGCTATTACCGCAATCGCATTTATAACCAGTACAACGAAGAGCGACTTTCGGCGGGTGGAAACATCGGCCGACGACTGGGTGACGTCTGGGTGGGGAACGTCTCGACGAACGTGCAACGGGTGGAACTGACCAACTTCGATGCCTCCACGCCGATCGAGGTGTATAACGACCGCGGGCCCGATGTCTTTGCGCTGATCAGTGGCTCGCTTCGCCGCACCACGGTCGACAATCCGTTCCGCCCTGGAAAGGGTTCGGCAATGGGCCTTGGCGTCACGAAGGCGCTGCCGATCAGTGGGAACGTCGACTACTGGAGCGTCAACGCGGAACTGGCGAGTTTTCTCACCCTCTATGAGGATTTTCTCGGCCGCAAGCACGTGCTGAAACTTCGGACGGAGGTCGGCTGGATCTTCCAGGGAGAGGCCCCCACCTTCGAGAAGTACTATCTCGGCGGGCGGACATTCCGAGGCTTCCAGTTCCGGACGGTGAGTCCGAAATCCGACCAGACCCTTGGATCGCCCAACGGCACTGGAAACTACGAACCGGTCGGGGGCAGTTGGCTCTTCTTCGCAGGCGCCCAGTATGAAGTCCCGCTCTTCGGCGAAGGGCTCGCGGGCGTGATGTTTGTCGATTCCGGCACGGTCACGAATACGCCGGGCTTCGACGACTACCGAGTCTCGGTCGGCCTCGGACTCCGCATCTACCTGCCGGTGCTGGGTCCGGCCCCCCTCGCCTTCGATTTCGGATTCCCGATGGTCAAGCAGGCAAACGATGAGACGCAAGTGTTCAGTTTCAGCGCCGAACTGCCTTTCTGAGTGGCTCGACTCCTCCGGCACCTCCGATCCCGCCCCCGGGTCGGCCCGTCTCCGTACAATTCTCGACATTCACTAAAAGCTCGTTTCACCTCCCATCAGGAGCCTCGTCGTATGTCCGTGGATCGCTCGCCCTCGACGCATCGTTTCTCTCGTGTAGCCGGCCCGACTGCCCTTGCAGTGAGCCTGGTTCTCCTCGTCCACACCATGTCGGTCAACGCGTCGCGTCCGACGACCGTGCAGGCCGACCCGACTCCGGTCGCGGTGGTCGAAGTCGCCCGGGTACTCGAACAAATCGACGAGAAGTCGGAATGGGAGATCCGGATCGATACCTTGAAGGCCTCCATCCAGCAGGAAGGCGCAGCCCGCCAGAAGGCGATGGAGCGACGGCTCGAGGAGAGCGAAGCTGCGACGTCGCCTGAACAGCGGCAGGTGATTCGCGACGAGGTGGCCCTCATGCAGCTCCGACTCGAGCAATGGGTGAACATGAAATCCGTCGAGATCGATCGCGAGCAGTCGCTGATGTGGCGAAGCATCTACCGGAATCTGCGCAAGGAGGCCGAACGAGTCGCCGAGGCCGAAGGTTTCGCATTGGTCCTAGTCGATGATTCGGGCGGCGAGATTCGCACCCAGTCGGGAACGAAGGTACCCCTGCAGACCCAGGTGCTCCAACAGATCACCAGTCGCCGAATTCTCTTCGCCGCAAACATGACCGACATTTCCGACCAAGTCATCGTCCGAATGAACAACGCCGTCGTGGCGCCCTGACCGGCCCCGATCGCTTCTGACCGCCCGTCCCCTGGAAGATCTTTACTCATGAAACGCTCGACCATTCGATTCTCCCTCGCCGGAATTGCCACCTTCATGGTGCTCGCCGGCGCCTCAAGACTGATGTTCGCACCACCGACCGCCCCCCCACTGGTGGCAACCATCGATCTCGAAAGACTCTTCAACGGTCTCGATATGCAGAAGACGGAAGGCGGTCGCGTCGATGCGGTCGCCGTCAAGTTCGACACGGAACTCGATGGGCTCCGTAGCCAGATCGAGAATCTCCAGGCCGAATTGGAGAATTTCGAACAGGGAGGCGAAGCGTGGCTCAAGACGAGCCGGGACGCCGAGGCTGCCATCAGCGAGTACCAGGCGATCGAGCAGTTCGCACGACTCAAGGTTGAAGCAGAACGAGCGAAGTCGATGCGAAACGTCTACGAGCGCATCAAGTCGGAGATCGAGACCTTCGCCAAGGCACAGACACCTCCGCTCGATCTGGTCCTCATCGACGACACCATTCCGGTACTGGAGCCTTCGACGGCCGAAGCGATGCAGAAACAGATCTCTGCGCGTCGGATGATCTACGCCTCCAGAGCCTTCGACATCACGGACATCCTTCTTGAACGTATGAACGCCAGCGGCGGAAGCGGCGGATGAGCGAACTCGGGCTTGGAGTTGAAATGGCCCGCACTGCGGACGGGATCGCCCTGCTGGTCGAGGGCGAGGTCGAAGGTGATGGCAGCGCCACCGCCCGAGGCATCGAAGCGATTGATCACGCCGGCGAAGGCGATCTCACCTTCATCGGTGACGATCGGCACGCAAGGTCCTGGGCGGCATCAAACGCCAGCATCGCGATGGCGACCCGAGGGCTCGAGCTCGGCGAGTGGTCGACCGACGGCCGAGCGGTGATCCGCGTGGCCGATGCGGACCAGGCGATGATCCAGGTACTCGAACTCGTTGAGATCGCGGCCGCGGACCTCATCGAGCGTCCAGAGACCGGAGTCGATCCGGCTGCACGAGTTGAGTCGACCGCCACACTCGCTGACGACGTTGCGATCGGACCCTTCGCGGTGATCGGCGCGAGAAGCCGGATCGGATCCGGGACCATCGTGGAATCAGGCGTGCGGATCTATGCGGATGTGACGATCGGGGCCGGCGTTCATCTGCACACCGGCGTCGTCATCCGGGAACGAAGCGTGATTGGTGATCGCACCGTTCTTCACAGCGGAGTGGTGATCGGCAGCGACGGTTTTGGATACCGGCCGAATCCCGATGGCAATGGCCTCCGAAAAATCCCTCACGTTGGCCACGTGGAGATCGGGGCGGACGTCGAGATCGGGGCGAATTCCTGCGTCGACCGTGGCAAGTTCGGTCCCACGGTCATCGGAGAAGGCTCCAAGATCGACAATCTGTGCCAGGTCGGACATAACGTCAAGATCGGAAGATGCGTCGTAATCAGCGGGCAAACGGGAATTGCCGGGAGTACGACGGTCGGAGACGGTACGCTCATTGGTGGCCAGGTCGGACTCAGAGACCATATTCGCATCGGTGCTGGCTGCCAAATCGCGGGACAATCCGGCGTGATCAATAACATGCCCGATGGCAAGACGTGGGCGGGAATGCCTGCCAAGGACGCCCGGGTCGCCATGAAGGAACGGGCCGCCATCCGTAGACTCCCCGAGTGGTCCAAGCAACTCAAGAAACTCCTTGACCTCGCTGAACCTGATTGATTGCGTCGCGATCGAGACCAGTCCGAATCCGATTCCCTTCTTAAAATTGACTGACCGATGCTCAGACCCAAGACCGAAATCGAACCAACCACCGAAACCGAAAGCGATGAAACGTCGCCGCCGGCAGCCTCGATGCGCCAGCACACGCTCGGTGGTCCGATCAAGGTCGAAGGACTCGGGCTCCTGCTCGGTGACCCCGTACACGTCTTGATTGAACCGGCCGACATTGATCATGGCATCGTCTTTGAACGCATCGACTTGGATCCCCCGGTTCGAATTCCCGCGCTGGTTGAGAACGTCGTGCCAAGGGGACGGCGAACCACGCTGAAATCGGGCGAAACCACGATTGAGACCGTCGAGCACTGCATGTCCGCGCTGGCAGGCCTCGGGATAGACAACGCATTGGTCCGGATTCACGGCCCGGAACTGCCGGGAGGTGATGGCTCCGCCCGCCCCTTCGTCGATCCCCTGCTCGAAGTCGGCGTCGTGGAGCAGGATGCCCCACGTCGGATCTTCGAACTGCAGGAAGCGATCGTGATCGACGAAGGCGATGCGATGATCGCCGCCATCCCTCACGACACGCCCGGGATGCGAGTGGTCTTTGATCTCGACTACAACGCATTGGGTGGCCGCATCAAGCGTCAGGTCCTGAACTGGGACACTTCCGTGCAGGACTATGTCGGAGACCTCTCGTCCGCTCGAACCTTCAGCCTCGAGGAAGAGGCGCGGGCGATGTGGGAACGCGGCATCGGAAGACATCTGACCCCAAAGGACGTACTGGTCATCGGAGACGACGGCCCAATCGAGAACGCCTATCGATTCGAAGACGAACCGGTTCGCCACAAGATCCTCGACATGCTCGGCGACCTCTACCTGGTGGGATGCCCGGTCCGATGCCGGGTGGTGGCATATCGATCGGGACACGGCCTGAATCGCCGCCTCGGGATGGCGATTCGTGAACAGATGGCGGCCGTGGATCGACGCTTCAGCATCCAGAACGGACGCGTGATGGATATTCGAGCCATCCATCGCATCCTCCCGCATCGATACCCGATGCTTCTGGTCGACCGGGTCATCGAGATGGACGGCGATCATCGGGCGGTCGGCATCAAGAACGTCACGATGAACGAGCACTTCTTCCAGGGGCATTACCCTGGAACGCCGATCATGCCGGGGGTGCTGATCATCGAGGCAATGGCCCAACTCGGAGGCCTCCTCCTCAGCCAGCGACTTGAACACACGGGCAAGATCGCGGTGCTCCTGAGCCTGGACAAGGTGAAACTCCGGAAGCCAGTGGGCCCGGGCGATCAACTGGTGCTCGAGGCGGAGAGCCTCAACGCCAGCTCCCGACTCGGCCACGTCCGGTGCAAGGCCACCGTCGACGACAAGATCGCCGCGGAAGCGAACATCAAGTTCATGCTGGTCGATGCCGAACAGGACTAGCCGCCTCGAAATCCCGGAATCGTGACATCCATGAAAATGGGCGCCATTCCACCGCTCCCCGGCACCTCTGATCGATGCCCCCCTGGCCACCCTGATCGGATTTCGGCCCCTCGGTCGTTTCCTCGGATTGAAGCAGGGATTCCCTGAACCTTCCCCCTCTCATGGTCGATGACCATGAGACATTACCGCTCCTTCCCTCTCCACCGGAACGAACCACATGCGCATCCTGCTCGATGAAAAACCCTGTGACATCCAGGCAAGTTCCATCGGCGAAGCCATCGCCGCCGCCGCCGACGCCGCGGAACGTGCCGGCCGACTCGTGGTAGAGGTGCGAGTGGATGGAGCGATGTTCTCGGAAGATGATCTTCAAGCCAGCACCCGGCTCGCCGAGATGGCCGAGGAGGTGCAGATGCTCACCACCACACTCGAAGAACTCCTTCGGGACACCTTTCTCCAAGCCGCAGAAGCACTGGCTGAAGCCGACACCGTCCAGCGGGTCGCCGCAGAGGCGCTTCAGCAGGGAAAGACCGCGGAAGGAATGCAATCGCTGATGAGCGCCTTGGAAACCTGGGCCGGCATCAAGGATGCAGTCGTGCAGGGGCTCTCGCTCGCGGAGATCTCACTCGATGAGGTCGTCTTCGAGGATGTCCGACTCCCGGACGCGATCACCAAGCTTCAGGATCGACTCGAAAAACTGAAGGATGCAATGGTCAGCAAGGACATCTCGGCGACCTGTGACTGCCTTCTCTACGATCTTCCCGAAGCGACCAGAGACTGGCGGGTCATTCTCGCCGGACTCGCCGACCGTTTTGATGCGGCGTGCAACCCGAATTCCTGAACCCCTCGATCCGGCCAAATCCATATGACCACCAAAGCCGACATCCGACGAATCGACGCCTTGCTCGAGAAGACTGAGGAAGCCATGAAACAGGCATCCTGGTTCGCCGCCGAGCGACATGCGGTCGCCGCTCTGGACACCGCACTCGAAGCCGAGGATCACGAACTCGCGGCACGAGCCTGCCTTCCCCTTCAGGAAGCTCGGCGCCAGCGTGCCCTTGATGCGATCGATGCCGCCAACGGCACGGTCGTGATGCTCGATCACGTGCCGGCGGAACTCGAATCCGCCGAACCCGGCGTGTTCCTTCTCCATCCGAATGCCGTCGGCGCCGATGCGCGACGTCTTCGAATCGCCGCGCTCCAGTTCGAGGTTCCGTCCTTCGTGGTCTGCCGCGAACCGGACAACCGGCTCGGCATGGTCCCCGTGGTCGCGCTCGGTGGACACACCGTCCGCGCGAGAATCGACCCTCCCGAGGATCCCGATAATCCGACGCTCGACTGGGTGATCAACGCCATGGAACAGTTGGGGGACGCGGCGATCGACGGCCTCGACCCGGGCCTCAGCGGACCCCAGCGAATCGCCGCCCTTCGCTCCGCACTCGACTCGGTTCCCGATCATGAACGCCTTCACCAGGCACTGGCGGAAGCCCTTCGCGACGCGGCGGGTTGATCGCTCTTCAGCATCAACGCCAGTCGAGACCTTCCGGAAGCGTGTTGACGTTCACGCAGCCCTCCGCGGTGACAATCACCAGATCTTCGATGCGAATTCCGCCTACTTGAGCGTCATAGAGCCCCGGCTCGATGGTGAGCGCATCACCAATCATCAGTTCCGGCCCCTTGAAGTCGAGTAGCGGCGACTCGTGCACGTCAAGCCCGAGACCGTGGCCGGTTCCATGAACCATTCCGCAGTAGTCGCCTTCACCTTCCGGTGGAAGGCCGACCCCGAACCCATGCCCCCGGATCTCGGCCAGCCCGGCTTTATGAACCGCCTCGCCCGTCGCCCCCGCGCGAGTTGCCGCCTCCGACGCCGCCTTTGCCGCCGAAACGGCGGCGTGCATTGCAAGCAGTCGCGGCGAGATGTCTCCGTGAACCACCGTCCGAGTGCAATCGCCGTTGTACCGCGTCTTCTTGTCCTGCGGAAAAATATCGACGATCACCGGCTCGCCGGTCCGCAGAGGGCCGGATCCCATCTCGTGACAGTCTGCCCCCATCGGGCCGCAGGCAACGATCGCGGGACGTGATGAAAACCCTCGTTCAATGAGATGGATGTCGATCATCGAGCGAATGATTTCGCTGGTGAGTGTCCGCCCTTCGTGAAGTAGCGTGCCTTCCGCGTCCACGTCTGCACGCGCGATGGTCTCACAGGCAAGTCTGATCGCCGACTCAGTTCCCGCTTGGGCGGCGCGGAGATGCTCGATCTCCTCCGCATCCTTGGATCGTCGGTCGACGATTCCGAGATCACGATCGCACACCACGTCGATGCCTCGCTCACGGAAACACTCTGCAAAGAGCACTGGCAGATCGCGATGGACGATCGCTCGATCGATGCCCTGACGAACCAGAAACTCAGCGGTCGCCTGCGCGGTCGCGATGCCTCGATCGCCCGAGAGTCCTCCCTCGGGCTCGAACTCGGCGGGACAGGTGACTTCGTCCGCCCGCGCCGTCCGCCGGGCCCGGTCCATCTCGATGTCGCGAACCATCAATGCGGATCGCCGCTCGCCGTCCTTGTCCCATTCGATCCACGCGGCGGGATCGCCGACCAGAAAGCGGATCCGGTGATAGAGGGACATGTCGACGGCGGGAATTCCCGCGATCACGATGGCAGTACGGTCTTCTGAATTCACGGTGCGAAATCTCCAGTGACGGAACGTGTCCCGTCAGCGAGCCGATGGTATCGAACCCCACGGGATGCCACCCCTAGGAGCGACGGTTCCCTCATTCATGGCGGCTCGTCCGCCAATTCACGTGACCGGCGACTTGTGAACCGCCGCCGAAGAGGGCATGATCACCTTCAGGCCGACCAAGCGGGTCGGGTCTGACTCTGATTCATCCCTTTCCGGAATTCAACATGCGACATGTTCTCTCATCCACCATTCTTCTCGCGATGGTGGCATTGGCCGGATGCAATTCGACATCGAATACGGTGGTCGGGACCTGGGAGGGTCGAGCGACCGCAGGCGAGGCACCGTTCTCCTTCGGGGCCGTGACCTTCGCACCCGACGGCACCTTCACCGCCGAAGCGAGATACGGCGAGACCACGCGAGCGGTCAGCGGTCGTTACACCAGAGATGGTGACCGGATCACCCTGGAGGGCCAGGACTTGGCGCCCCGTACGTACACCGTGACGACGGGAGACGGCACGGCGATCTTCACCGATCCCGCGACCAAGAAGTCGATGACCCTCGATCGATTCAAATGATCCTCACGCCGGCGACAGAAGTCAGCCGGCGGTGCAAGGCCGAATACGAAGGACGCCGGTCCTCCCCACTGGGGAGGACCGGCGTCCACGTTCCGGCCGACTCTTGTTTCATTCCCGAACCAGTCGCCGGTACTTGATCCGGCTTGGATTCGCGGCATCCTCGCCAAGCCGTTGACGGCGATCTGCTTCGTAACTCGACCAGTCGCCCTCCCACCAACGGACCTGCGAGTTCCCCTCGAAGGCGAGGATGTGCGTGGTGATGCGATCAAGAAACCACCGGTCATGGCTGATCACGACCGCGCAACCCGCGAAGGATTCGATGGCATCCTCGAGCGCCCGAAGCGTGTGGATATCGAGATCATTGGTCGGTTCGTCGAGAAGGAGGACATTGGATTCGCTCCTCAGCATCCGCGCGAGATGTACACGGTTCCGCTCGCCTCCTGAGAGATCGTCGACGCACTTCTGTTGATCCGTTCCGGTGAAGCCGAATCGACTGACATAGGCGCGACTGTTGACCGTCACGTTCCCGAGCTTGAGTTCCTCGTCTCCGTCGGTGATCGCCTCCCAGATCGACTTGCCTTCGGGCAGCGAATCCCGTCCCTGCTCGACGTATCCGAGTTTGACGGTCTCGCCCACCTCGAAGCTGCCGGCGTCCACCTGGGCATCACCAGTGATCATCTTGAACATGGTCGTCTTGCCCGCGCCGTTGGGCCCAACCACGCCGACCACGCCACCCGGCGGCAGATCGAAGGTGAGATCATCGAACAGCAGCTTCTCGCCAAAAGCCTTGGAGACCGACTTCGCCGTGATGACTCGATCGCCAAGACGGGGCCCGGGTGGGATCCAGATCTCGATCTCCTGCAGTTTCTCCCGCCCCTGCTCACCGAGCATCCGCTCGTATGACGAGATTCGAGCCTTATTCTTCGACTGTCTCCCCTGGGGATTCTGCTGAATCCACTTCAGCTCTCGCTGAAGGGACTTCCGACGCTTGTCCTCGCCGCGAGATTCAACCTCAAGTCGCTTGTCTTTCTGCTCAAGCCAGGACGAGTAGTTTCCCTTCCAGGGAATTCCCACGCCTCGGTCGAGTTCAAGGATCCAGCCCGCAACGTTGTCGAGGAAGTACCGGTCATGGGTCACCGCGATGACGGTCCCCGCGTATCGCTGCAGATGCTGTTCAAGCCAGGCGATGCTCTCGGCATCGAGATGGTTCGTCGGTTCGTCGAGCAGCAGGATGTCCGGCTTGGTGAGGAGGAGCCGACACAGCGCCACTCTGCGTTTCTCGCCGCCCGACAACGTGTCACAAGTCTGATCCTCGGGTGGACAACGAAGCGCATCCATCGCCTGCTTCAGTCTGCTGTCGAGTTCCCAGGCGTCCAGGGTGTCCAACTTCTCCTGAACTTCGCCCTGTCGTTCGAGAAGTTTCTCCATCTCCTCCGACGTCATCTCTTCTGCGAATCGTTCATTGATCTGCTCGAACTCCTTGAGCAGGGCCACCGTCTCTCCAGCCCCCTCCTCGATCATCTCCCGAACGGTTCGCGTCTCATCGAGGAGCGGCTCCTGTTCGAGGTAACCGATGCTGAACCCACGCTTCATGTGGGTATGTCCATCAAATTCGGTATCGGCGCCGGCGAGAATCCGAAGCAAGGTGGACTTTCCCGAGCCATTCAGCCCGAGCACGCCGATCTTTGCCCCGTGGAAGTAGCTCAGGGAGACCTCCTTGAGAATGTCCTTCTTACCCACCCGCTTGGTGACCCCCGCCATGGTGTAAATGATGTTTTCCGTTTGACCAGACGCCATGCCGATGCTCCTGTGCTGAGTTTCGCTGCCCGCTGGACAACCGGCGGGGTCCGAGATGCTACCGTCCACAAGCCACTTCGCGGAGCCTTCGATGACCACTCGACCCGATCTTCCGACCAGACCCGCTGCGGTTCTGATGACCTGGGCGGACATTGCCTTCGTCCACTGGCCGGTCCCCGTCGAGATTTTGCGACCCCTGATTCCCCACGAACTCGAGCTGGATCTCCACCACGGCGTCGCCTGGGTCGGGTTGATCCCCTTCGAGATGCGTGACTGCCGCTTTCGTGGGGTTCCGCCCTTGCCCGGGCTTGGTCGCTTCCTTGAGTGCAACGTACGGACCTACGTCCGCCACCGAGGAATACCCGGTGTCTGGTTCTTCTCGCTCGATGCGGCGTCGCGAATCGCGGTGATCGGGGGCCGAGTCGCCTGGGGATTGAACTACCGACTCGCACGATTCGAGCATTGGAAATCCGAAAAATCGACGCGCTACGCACTCTCGAGGAACCGCGGCGACGGATCGGGCCATCTCGACTGGACCCCGGGTGACGTGATGCCAAGCCCCCCGCCCGATTCGCTCGAACATTTTCTCGTGGAGCGATATCACCTCTATTCGATGCGGCGAGGCAGACTGCTCCGCGGCCGGGTCGACCATTCGCCCTGGGAACTGCGGGACGCTCGGATTGATTCGATGGACACCGGAATCGTCACTGCGGCGGGTATTCCGATTGATGGAGATCCGATCGCGTTCTGCTCGAAAGGAGTGCGAGTCTCCGGATTCTCTCCCGTCTACGCCGATCAACCCGAGGATTGAGCGACGACTCCGTATCATCCAGAAATGCCGGATTCCCCGCCCATTCCAGACGGTGCGACCGCGGTCGTCTTCTATGACGGCGAATGCGGACTCTGCGAACGGTGCGTCGCGTGGTGCCTGACCAGGGATCGCCATCGACATCTCCGGTTCGCGCCGCTTCAGGGCACGACCTTCGCATCGCTCAAGGCAATCAAGAAACCCATCGATCTTTCGACCATGGTCGTCTGGGACGCTCGCGGGTTACATCAGGAAAGCGATGCCACACTGGCCATGCTCGAAGGCATCGGCGGTCACTGGCGTCGTCTCGCATCGATCGGCCGGGTGGTCCCCCGATCACTTCGAAACATCGTCTATCGATTCATCGCCAAACGCCGGTACGGCTGGTTCGGTACCGCCGATGCATGCCGCCTTCCGTCGAACGATGACGCGGCCCGCTTCCTCCCCTGACGCCCTTGTCTCGATCATGCGTCGACGGCGTGGGCCTGCAGCCGATCGAGGGGGACGATGTCCAGCGTCCTGCGATGGGTTGCCGCGAGCACCACCTGAGGTGCCTGCCCGGCGAGATCCGCCTCCAACCAACGAGCGGCACAGAGGCACCATCGATCACCCGGGTTTACCCCGGCAAATCCCCACTCCGGCCGCGGCGTCGAGAGATCGTTGCCTGCAGCCTTGCTGAACGCCAGAAACTCTGTGGTCAGAAGACAGCAGACGCTGTGAACGCCCTGATCATCCGCACCGGATCGGCAGCACCCGTCACGGTAGTAGCCGGTGACCGGATCGACGCTGCAAGTCTGCAACTCCCCTCCCAGCACGTTTCGATCGCGGGAGTCGGTTTTTGCATCTTCGGCGGCACGGATCATTCGTTTCTCTCCTGTGTAGTCGCAG
>JAPKCC010000087.1 GCA_028823105.1 Phycisphaerales bacterium
CGGGAGGCAAGACGCCGATCGACGGCGGAACCCGCGACAACGGCGGCTCGGCGCTCTCGGAGTACATCGGCCCCGGAAAGCTCTACGAGACCACCGAGGACTACATTCGCGAGTCGATCTACAACCCGGGCGGCCTTTTGGTCTCGGGATACGGTCCGAACATGCCGCACTTCAAGGGGCAGTTGAACGACCGAGCCATCGACGCACTGATTGGAATGATGAAACAACTGGACCAGTTTGATGCCAAGGGCCGCTTCATCGGCAAGCCCGCGAACTGACCGTGACGCCTTCTTCGTCGGCCGGGGTGGCCGACATGTTCGAAATCATGCGGATCGCCTTTCGTTCGACGATCCGATTCTGAAGCAACCCCCTCGTTCTTCGAGGCGAAACACCGCGATCCACGGGTCGCATCACTTGCTGTAGAGATTCGTCATGACCATGCTCGACGCAACCCGACCCGACGACGCCGCTCCCGAGCCGGAGGTGGACAACTACCTCACGTACACCCGGGGGTTCCGCTCGTGGGCCTTTACGCTCGATCACAAGCGGATCGGAATCATGTATTTGGTTTCGGTACTCAGCTCGTTCCTGGTCGGAGGCATCTTCGCCCTGCTGATACGAACTGAACTCCTCACCCCTGGGCCGACCATCCCGGGCGTCGACGCGAACCTCTACAACCAGTTCTTTACGCTCCATGGCGCGATCATGGTGTTCTTGGTGATCATTCCGTCCATTCCCGCGGCGCTCGGCAACTTCGTGCTGCCGATCATGCTGGGGGCGAAGGACGTTGCCTTCCCCAGGCTCAACCTCTGCAGCTACTACCTCTGGATCATCGGTGCCATCTGTGCGGTGGTCTCGCTCACGGTCGGTGGTTTTGACACCGGCTGGACCTTCTACACGCCCTACTCGACGACCACTTCCACCGGTGGCGTCATTCCGGTGGTGACCGGCGTCTTCATCCTCGGTTTCAGTTCAATCTTTACGGGCATGAACTTCGTGGTGACCATCCACAAGCTTCGTCCCCCGGGAATGACCTGGTTCAGGATGCCGCTGCTCCTCTGGGCCCTCTACGCGACGGCCTTGATCCAGGTCCTTGCGACGCCAGTCCTCGCGATCACGCTGCTCATGCTGATCGTGGAGCGAGTCTTCATGATCGGTCTGTTCGATCCGGCGATGGGTGGAGACCCGGTGCTGTTCCAGCACTTCTTCTGGTTCTACTCGCACCCTGCCGTCTACATCATGATTCTTCCCGCGATGGGCATCATCTCGGAGATCATCTCTGTCCACTCCCACCGGCACATCTTCGGATACCGGTTCATCGCCTTCAGTTCGGTGGCGATTGCGATCTTCTCGTTCCTGGTCTGGGGACACCACATGTTCACCTCCGGCCAGAGCCCGCTGATGAACGTCGTCTTTTCGTTGATCACCTTCTCGGTGGCGATTCCATCCGCGATCAAGATCTTCAACTGGATGGCCACGCTCTATCGAGGTTCGATCAGCATCAACACCCCGATGCTCTACGGGCTCGGTTTTATCTTCCTGTTCACCATCGGCGGACTGACCGGTCTCCACCTTGGAACGCTGAACACCGACATCCATCTTCACGACACCTACTTCGTGGTGGCCCACTTCCATTATGTGATGATGGGATCTGCCTTGATTGCGATGGTCGGTGGTCTCCATCATTGGTGGCCGAAGATGTTCGGACGCATGTACAACGAGCGGCACGGAATCATCGGCTTCTCGCTGGTGTTCGTGGGGTTCAATGTGACGTTCTTCACGCAGTTCATGCTCGGCAGCCACGGCATGCCGCGTCGGTACTACGACTACGCCTCCGAGTTCCAGATCTACCACGTGATCTCAACCATTGGTTCGTACATCATGGCGGCGGGGTTCTTCTGGACTCTGTATCTGCTCGTGCAGTCACTCTTCACTGGGAAGATCGCCCCTGCGAATCCCTGGGGTGGACGCAGTCTCGAATGGCAGTGCACGTCGCCGCCTCCGCATGACAACTTCAAGACAACCCCCTCGGTCGGCGATTGCTACGACTTCAGTGTCGTGCGTTGGAGCGAGGAAGAGGGCGGCTACGTCGTCGATCGCGACGATCAGACCGCTCCGAAACCGGATCACTGAACCTCGGGCGTCCGCCGGGCGGACGTTCATGTACTTCGCACCCCTTCGGGGATCTCGGGAACTCGTCCCGATCCTCTTGTTTCCCTTCGGGAGCCTTTCGGATGACCTCCATCCCGGCCAATCCCTCTGACCATACGGACGACCACGGTCACGACGACCATGATCACCCGCATGATCCGAATCTCGCCCATCACTTCGACTCCATGGAACAGCAGATGGACTCGGGGAAGTTGGGGATGTGGTTGTTCCTCGCCACCGAAGTCCTCTTCTTCGGCGGCTTGTTCGCCGCCTACGCGGTCCTTCGCGCCAGGAATCCCGAGGTCTTCTCGTACGCGAGTCACTACCTCGACACGACGATGGGCGGGATTAATACCTGCGTCCTCATCCTTTCCAGCCTGACCATGGCCCTCGCGGTCCGCTTCGCGCAGGAAGGTCGGAAGATGCTTCTGATCATCTGCCTCTGGCTCACCATGGGTGGCGCGGTCGGCTTCTTGGTCATCAAGTACTTCGAGTACTCCCACAAGATCCACGATCATCTGGTCTGGGGCGGAACCTTCTATGAGCCGGTCGACGAAGCTCAGAAGGCAATGCTCGCAACTCCGCTGGTCCCACTGGACGCTCCCCTGGTCGATGGTCCGAAGGAAGCCAACGCGAGCGAGGCTCGATCGATCGCGTTGGCACAGATCGTGAACCAGCCCGAGGAGCCGGCGTCCAGCATCAAGACGGCGATCCTCGGACCGGCCGGACTCTCCGCTGGCCCGGCTGCGGCGGAAGCCGCGATCGAGGACAAAGAGAGCGATGGTCATTCCGCGGCGGGGCATCTCGGGGATCCGGAGATGCCCGTCGGGACCCACTTGTTCTTCGGCATCTACTTCTGCATGACCGGCCTTCACGGCATTCACGTGATCATCGGCATGGGGGTGATCGGCTGGTTGATTTGGCGGTCTCATCGCGGTGAATTCGGTCCGAAGTACTTCACGCCGGTGGACCTCGGTGGGCTGTACTGGCACATCGTCGACCTGATCTGGATCTTCCTATTCCCGCTCTTCTACCTGATTCACTGATCTGAGCACCGACGGTCAACTCCCTCTTCAGACCCGGACGAGCATCGTCCCGAAACGAGTCAAGAACATGTCCCACGAAACTACCGCAGATCAGGCAAGTCATGCAGATCAGACAGATCATGACGACCACGGCCTTGGGCACATCGTGAGTTACGGCATCCTCTTCGGTACCGGTTCCATCTTGGTGTTGATGACCATCATCACCGTTGCCGTCACCTACGTCGATGCTGGTGAGATGAACATGCCGATCGCACTCGGGATCGCTGGCGTCAAGGCGACGCTGGTCGCGTTGTTTTTCATGCATCTTCGCTGGGATCGACCATTCAACGGACTGGTCCTCGTCGCCTCGATCGTATTCGTGGTGCTTCTGATGATCTTCGTGCTCATGGACACCGGCCAGAATGCTCCCAGCGTTTTCAAGGGGAATGCCCCGAAGGTTCAGGAAGTGCTGTCCATCGACGCACCGGGCGCCCCGATCGCCGAACAATCACAGATCCCCTGATCACCGAAAGACGTCTCTGACCAGAACCCCGTGAAAACGGGGTTCTGTCGTTTCAAGGTCCCGCTATCCTCGAGAGTCATGGCCAACATCGTCTCACCATTCGAAGATCCATCCGCTCGGCTGTCGGCCGGGCGGTTTGGAATGCTGATCTTCATCGCGTCGTTGGCGATGATCTTCGCGGCATCGATCCTTGCAGTCATGGTGGTCCGATTCGACGATGACGGCGTCTGGCCGCCGGCGGGGATGCCTGCCCTGCCCGTCACCTTGCTCTGGAGCACGATCGTGCTTCTCGCTTCGAGCGCGACTCAAGTCCTCGCGAGCCGGGCTGCCAACCGCGGGGACGTTCGCGGTCTCCGCCGCTGGATGATCATCACCCTTGCCCTCGCGATCGCCTTCCTCGCTATGCAAGGTTGGGCCTGGAGTGATCTCGTCGATCGGGGGCTCGACTTCTCCCAGCACCTCTATGCCTGGACGTTCTACTTTCTCACCGGCCTGCATGCGATCCATGTCATCGGCGGGGTGATTCCGATGTGCTTCGTCACCGCTCGAGCGGTTCGACTTGGATATACGCGTGAGGACCATCGAGGGGTGGCCTACGTCGCGATGTACTGGCACTTCCTCGACGTGGCGTGGATCATTCTGTATCTCACCCTGCTCTGGGCCGCAGGCTCGCTCTGGTAAGTGAGACCGGCGCGGAGTGGGCATCCCCGAGTCGTTGCATGACCTTCCGGGGCGCGGGTTGGACGCGGGTTTGATTTACCCGACGGCGGGAGCGGCGTAGACGCTCGCTTGGTCGGAGGACGACGGGGGCCTTTCGAAGCGTCGGATGCAGGCGAACAGGGCGGCGGCCGCGCCCAGAAGCAATGCGCCATTCGCCTGATGGGCCGAGGTCGGGATGAGTTCCCAGAGCGGGATCTCCGTCGTCTTCCGAAGCACGGTCGAGAGGAAGGCGAGCACGCCGAGCGTGAATTGGATGCCGACCAGGAGGTTCACGGTTCGTCCAAGACCGGGGACCATGGGCACGCCAGCTTCGCGCCGCGCCTTGGCTCGGAGCCCGGCGAACAGTGCGGCCACCAAAGCAACCAGCGAAAACGTGAGATGGCCGTACATGGCCCAGGCGGGGGGGACCGGCGCTGGTGCGCCATCGAGTGCCGGTGTGGCGAAGTGCCGGTAGCAGGCCCCAAGAAACAGCTGCACGAGCAGGGCGAAAAGGAGCATGCTTGACCAGTGGCGATCACCGCCCTCTTGGGGAATCGCAACCACCGGCGCTTCCGAATTCCGCCATCGCTGGCTGCTCACCGTGGCAAGGGCGACGAACGCGGCGAACGTAAGCTGACCAAAGATGCCGTGGGCGACCGCGAATGCAGTGCTCGGCGCGACCTCCGTTTGGCTGGTCGTGAATTCCCCGGTCACCCGGAGGCCGCCCATGAGACCTTGCGCACAGACCATCAGGAAGATCACGCCGGCGAACCCGCGGACCCATCCTCGGCCGTCGTACTTGAACACCATCACCAGCAGGGTGATCGCGGTCACCCCGACGAGCATTCCGTAAAGGCGGTGAGTATGTTCGTAGAAGATTCCGCCCTTCATTTCGGAGAGCGGATAGAGCAGCATGTTGTGGCCGAAGGAATTGGGCCAGTCCGGGACCGCGAGCCCCGCCTCCATCCCGGTCACCAGACCGCCGGTCACGATAAGTACGAAGACGGTCCCGGCCGCGACGAGCGAGAAGAAGCTCGCGGGGGCGATCCGGTTGCCATGGTTTGGATCGAAACCGCGGCGGCCGATCGAGGCTCCGAGCCCGCCGAGCAGGGCCGAGATGACGAAGAGACCCAGCACCCAGGCGATACCGCTGGCAAGCACCGATCCATCCTCACCACGACCGAAGAGGCTTCCAACGACCAGCAGGTTCACCGCGGCACTGATCAGGCCGGTCCAAACACCGGCGGAGATTGTCCCGAGCAGACGGCCGGCAAAGAACCCGCCGAGGCCCAGGACGATGAGTTCGGCCGCGAAGACGATCTCGCCTACCGCCAGTCCGGGCTGCATGAAGGCCAGATATCCCAATGCCCACATGAGGGTCGTGGTGGCGAAGCCGAGGCCGATTACAAGGCCCCGGGAACCGGATTTGAGCGGGGTGGTGGTGGTCATTGGTGCAGGTGGTCCGAAGATGGGATTCGAGCCCGAGCCGCGATGGATTCGGTCGCGATCGCCGTCTGAGCCGGATCAGATTCTAGTCGCTTCCGTCGGGCGGCCTCTCGAATGAAGAGCGCCTTTTCAACTTCCCGCGGTCAATCGTTGGGCCGATGCCATCCGTGGTCGTAGAATCTGCGGTTCATGACTGACGCCTCCCCCGAGCACACGATCGATTCCAACCCTGACGCCCCGAAAGCGCCAGCGTCGCTGCCGCGTACGGGGATCCGGCGGATGATCATGGACGTCACCAAGATGCGTCTGAACGCGATGGTGGTTCTGACCACCGCAGTCGGGTACGTCCTGGGACGGACCCCGCCCCTGGAATTCGATTGGTCGCGCCTGGTGCTCACGCTGATCGGCACTGGGTTCGCCGCCGCGAGCGCCGCCATGCTCAATCAAGTGATCGAGCAGAGGCGCGATGCGAAGATGCACCGAACTCGAGAGCGACCGGTCGCCAGCGGTCGCCTGTCCGCGACCTTGACGCTGCTGGTCGGCATCGCGCTGGCGTATGGGGGTTTCGCGATCCTGAGTGGGTGGGTCGGCCTGATTCCTGGTGTCTTGGCGATCTCCAACGTTGTGATCTACGTCGCGATTTACACCCCGCTCAAACCGATCACCACGACCAACACGTTGTTCGGCGCGATCTGCGGCGCAATCCCTCCGATGATCGGCTGGAGCGCCGCCACTGGCGGGCTTGAAGCGGGCGCCTGGGTGCTGGGCGGCTTGCTGTTCGTCTGGCAACTTCCACACTTCTTCGCGTTGGCTTGGATGTACCGCGAGGACTACCGGCGCGGCGGTCACGCCATGCTTCCAGTTCTGGATCCCAGCGGTCGAATCACGGGACAGGTCATGACCTCGACGGCGGCGCTACTGGTTCCGGTCGGGCTGACGGCCACGTTGTTTGGTGTCGCAGGTTGGGTTTCTGCGGCCGCGTGCATTATCTTCGGGATCTGGTTCACACTCCGCTGCGCCCGTTTCTGGCGTGCGCCGAGCGATGCCGCGGCCCGGAGTACGTTCTTTGCCAGTCTGGCGTACCTGCCCATCGTGCTAGGCATCATGGTGCTGGATCGTGGTCCGGTGACTCCCGAATCATGGCTTCGTGGTGGTCGCGCACCATTGTTCACGGAGGTCGAGATCGGAACCGAGGTTTCGAAACCGTGAAGTCATCGCGCGGCGAGACCGATTCCGGTTCGAAGTCGGGCGTGATCCCCATCATCCTCGTGATTGCGATCGGTCTCTCAGGCGCCTCCGCCGTTCTGGTGTGGGGCTTGATCGGCGTCTTCTCCGGCGAGCCACCGGTCGGTGATGGCCGGGATTCTTCGTCGTACGGTTTTGATCTCTCCAATCTCGACATCGATCCGGAGGCGCTGGCCACCAGCGGAAACCCTCGGGACTTTCTCTTTCCGCTCGTCGATCCGATGGTTGTTTCAGGTCCAGACGTGGCGGGGCTCAACGCTTCCAACAAGCGAAAATGGCAGAAAGAGGTGGTCAGTGGAGACCGGGTTCTGGGCGTCGAGATCGGCGATGCGTCACGGGCGTATCCAATGTTCATACTCGACGCCCACGAGGTCGTGCTGGACCAGATCGGTGAGACACCGATCGTGATCGCCCGATCTCCCTTGGTCGATGAGGTGATGGTGTTCGAACGAAGGCTGGATGGAGTGCCGCTCGAACTTGGGGTGAGCGGGCTCCTCGACGATCTTTCGCTGGTCATGCACGACCGAGATCCGGTAGCGGCCAGTCTGCTGTCCGGGCATGACGGCCGGTTTATTGCAGGACCGCGGGTGGGCCTCGGCCTCGACCCGGTACCGGGCGTGGTGGTGACTACCTGGCGAGACTGGCTCGCTCGCCATCCCGAGACCGACGTGGTGCTCCGCGACGGCAGTTCGCTCCAGCGGTATCGACGGGTCTCTTACGACCGGTACCTCGATGGTTCCCTCTGGATCATCCCACCGCGGGACACGATCGAGTCGTCGGTGGGAGCCAGAGATCGCGTGCTTGCGGTGCGGCCGTCGGGTGGCGGAACACCTTGGTCGATCTTCCCGCTCGCCGAGTTAGCGGCTCGAATGAGTCCGGATGGCATCTCCGTCGCCGTCGGTGATCTCCAACTCGTGGTCGCTGAAGGAACCGGTGACCCAACGGCGACGATCGATCTTATTCAGGCCGATGGTCTCGAACTCCGTTTCGGGTTCTGGCACGCGGCATCGATTCGTGACCCGGAAGCAGCGGACGCGGCACTGGAGCGAGGCCGGCTGGCACTGCGTGATGCCGTGAAGAACGACGTTCCGCCATCGAAGTGACACAACCCCGATTCCGCCGGATCTGCGGGGCGGAAATCACTCCACGTCGAATGTGGGCTTGAGCGCCTCTTCGAGGGCGAGGGTTGCATAGATGGTGGCGAGTTCCGGGCGGGACTCTTCCCATCGATCTTCGTCGTTCTGCCAGCTTCCATCTGCTCGTTGAAGATCGGAGAGCGTGGTGATCAGCTCACGTCGCCAGTCATGTCTGGTTCCATCGGAGGTCTGGATCTCGTCGAGTCCGGATGCCCGCAACGCCCGCGCCATGGCATGAATGTAGTAGTAGAGGCCTTGGCCACCGAGGCCGGGATTCTCCGTCAACGTCCAGTGACGTTGGATCCACCCGATCGCGGCGGCGACTCGCTGGTCATCGGCGGTCAGACCCGCGTACAGGAGGCTCTTGAAGCCGGCGTAGGTCATTGAGCCGTAGCTTCGAAGACTCCGAGCGGCGCCTTCGGGCATCGTTTCGCCGTACCGACCTTCACCGGCGACGGCGCTGCCGAAGGATTCACCGTCGTTGGCGGGCGTGTAGATGAAGCCACCGTCATCGCTGCCTGCCTGCGCCCATGCCGCCGGGTTCGTCGCCTTCAGGTTCTGCGTTCGAGTGAGGAAGACGAGCGCCTTCTGAACGACCGGTTCCTCCGGACTGACCCCGGCGTCATACAGGGCGTCGAGCATCATCTGGGTGTTCGAAAGGTCAGGGCGGCCTCGGCTGCCGTAGCCCGCGCCTCCATACCAGTCCTGTTTCGGGGTGATGCCTTCCACTCGATCCCATTGATTGGTTCGAAGGAAGGCCACAGCATCTCCGAGGGTTTGAGCATCGCCTGGGTCGGAGAGTGAACCGTACGCGGCCAGACCCATGGTCACCGAACTCGCCACGTAGTTGCCGAGTCCGGCCGCGGCGAGTCCGTCGAAACCGTATTCCTCGATGGCGGCTCGCACGAAGCCCAAGGCGCGGGTGACCGCTTCGGGACTCGGGGCAAGCGCGGGCGCCTGGGCGAAGGCCTTGAGGCCGAGCCCGGTTACTGCCACGGCGGCGGCCGCTTCGCGGGGTGGTTGATCCGTGGCGACGACCTCCGTCCCTTCCATCCAACCGCCTCGCCGCGACTGGGTCGATTCGAGCCAAGCCAGGCCTCGTCGGGTGATTGCTCGGGCATTCGCCCAGCTCGCCTCGTCGAGGTGGGTCTCACTTCGGTCGACGGCGATTCGATGGACGGGTGCCGCGGGAAGAACCACCGTCGAGGGAACTGCCGGGACCGGGAGTTCCGTGATCTTGTCGACCTGGACACGGGGGTCGAGAATCGAATCGCCTCCGCCAGTGGATTCGATCGTCTGTCGCACGCGTTCTGGCACCGCCTTCGATTCCGTTATTGGCGGTTCCGAGCCGAGGGCGAATGGGCACAACAGGCAGGAGATCAGGACCTGATGGAAGACTGGGTGCATCAACTCAGTCTAGACTCTTCCGCATCTCGTTTGGAGAACGAGGCGGAATGCCCAACCATCCAGTAGTCTCCATCCAGTAGTTTCAATGTCCCGGACCCACCCATGATGAAGCCCGAAGAACGCACACCAGATCCGACCTCGGACGTGACCTCGGACGTGAGATGGGACCGAGAGTCCGAACGCGATCCGGTGCGGTCACCGGGGGCCTGGATGAAAGCCTTCGCCGCTGAATTGATCCCGGCCAAGGGTGGGACGACCGAAGTCGATGATCGCGAGGAGCTTGTGGCATCTTGGATCGAACGAGGGCGAGCCGGCCTCGAGCCGATCGAGCAACGGTTGTCAGCGGTGTTGGCCAAGTCGAATCTCGCCGCGATCGCCGCCTCCGAAGCTCGGATCATGGAGCGGCTTGATCGAATCGAGTCTCGCCTCTCAGATCTCGAACCAGGGGAATGAACGCCTCGAGTCGTGCCTTGACGAAGCCGTGGTCAGCTATCTGATCGTGCCCACGACGAACATGACTTCGCGGCCTGCCGTCGTATCGAAGGTCACCGGAACCATGAACACCCCCGTCTGCCCGGTGAGGGGCGTCACGGCGATCTTGATTCGGACCCGGTCCCCGTCACCTTCAACTTGTTCCAACAGGTCGGTTCGGAAGTCCGGGTTGCCGGAGATCACCGCATTGACCCGCTTTCCCGCGAACTGCTTCAACTCGATGTTGAACGATGCATTCCCGCCGGGGGGAATCGTGCCCACATTGGCGATGTACCCATCGAACTGAAGTGCGACGGGACGCGTCTGGTGCGGCAGTTTCGAGAACGGATGGCGAATTCGCAATTCGACCACCGAGGCATCAGGGTGATCGGTCTCAAAGAGCATCCACTTCGGAAAATCGTCGGCGGCGCCGGTCTGTTGCGCCTTCGCCGTGGCCGCGGTGAGGTCGTACCGCACGACATGATTCTGAAGTGGCTCATCCGGGGTGATGAGATCCGGAGTCGCCCCATTCACCGATCGCACCCGAAATGGCCGGCCATCGGTCGATGCGAGGGCGATGTTGCCGGTGAGTCGATCCGCGGCGAGTGCGTCGATGAAGAGTGGTGTGGTTCTGACCGCATAGGCCGCGATGGCCGTGAGGGTGAGGCGGGGGCCGCTGACCTGTCCATTCGGTCCGGATAGCAGCACGTTCACCGCAGCCTGCTTCTCGCCGGTGGTGCTGGGGACCTGCAGGGTCATGGGGATCCCGACGGCACCGCGGGGCGGGATCGTCTCACCCGCAACTTCGACGGTCGTGCATTGGCAGGTGGGGACCGCCGCGGAGATGGTCATCGGTGAGTTCGTGGGATTGACCAGTTTCACTTCGACCGTGAGCTTCGAGCCCGGCGTCACGATTCCGAAGTCAACATCGTTTGGTTCGCCATAGACCGCCGTCGCGCCCTCGGCGATCGGGACGCTCCCACTGGGATAGATCTTGGCGCCAGAGGCGGAGACGACCGACGGCGATGTCGCGTCGCTCGGCCCGGCGGCGGCTGGCGGAGGGGACTTCGGTGTGGCGGGCGTCGCCGCGGGGTCGTCGCAGCCGGTCAGAGTCACCAGCAGTCCGACTGCGGCGGGCATGATGGTTGATCGGAACAGGGTCAAGAGAGTTCTCCGAACGGATTCAGTTGGTGCTGGAAAAAGAGAGCGCGGCAGGGGAAGGACGTTGGGTGCGAGTGTGAAGGATAGTCGCTGGCGTTTCATCAGCCGTGCTTCCGTCCTCGGATGTGGTGAATCGTCCTCTCCAGAGAATCACCACCGGGTCGCGGTAGGATTCGCATCATGAAAGCAGCAGCCGTCATGACCGGTGGGGCCCCCGTGGCCCCAAACGTGGAACTCATCGAACTTCCGACCCCCAGCCCCGGGCCGGGTGAGGTCCGCGTCCGGACCGAGGCGTCGGGACTCAACCATCTGGACGTTTGGGTCGGCATGGGGATTCCCGGGGTCGATCGACCGTGGCCTCGAGTGACCGGCTCCGATGGGGTCGGGATCGTCGATGCGGTCGGCGAAGACATCGATGACGTCTGGCTTGGTCGACGGGTGATCATGAACGCCGCTCATGATCTCAATTTGGAGGCTCAATCCGACGTGAGGCCGACTGGAGAGCATTTTCATCTGGTCGGTGAGCAGTCGCCCGGGGCGATGGCCGAAGCCTTCGTGGTTCGAGCTGAGAATGTCATCGACATCGGAGAGGCGGACCCGATCGAGGCGGCGGCATTCGGCTTGACGCATCTCACGGCCTGGCGAATGCTGACGACGCGGGCCGGTGCTCGTGCCGATGATTGGGTTCTCATTCCAGGCATCGGGGGAGGAGTAGCCTTGGCGGCGTTGGGAATCTGTCGATACCTCGGCTGTCGGACGATCGTGACCAGCCGGAGCGCCGAAAAACTCGAGCGTGCATCCGAACTCGGTGCATCAGTCGGCATTCTCGACGAGGGTGAAGACTGGAATCGCACGGCTCGGGCCGCGACGGATGGCCGGGGCGTGGACATCTGCATCGACTCGGTTGGGAAGGCGGTACATCTCTCCTGCATCAAGTCGTTGGGGCGCGGGGGTCGATTCGTGACCTGCGGGTGCACGAGTGGGCCAGCTGCGGAGACCGACCTCGCGCGGATCTTCTGGAATCAACTCTCGATACTCGGCTCGACCATGGGTGACATGAGCGAGTTTCGGGCGGTCGTGAACCTCTTTCTTCAGGGGCACCTTCGTCCGGTCGTCGACCGAGTCGTCGTGCCGAACCAGATTCAGGAGGCCTACGCCTGCATGGAGGCTGGTACGCAGTTCGGGAAGCTCGTCGTCGATTGGCGGTCGTGAGATCGGGTGTCCTGAAGCTAGGGGTGATCGCCAAAGTCCGCCAGCAGCGTAATATCGGACGTAAAACTGCCTTTTCTTGGCGGGATATGTGTCGGAGTAGGCTATGGAGACTTTTGCGATTGACTCTTGTGCATGATTCTCTAGTGTCCAAGTGGCATTTCTTGTTTGTGATGAACAAGAAGGCCCATTATCGAGATCGAACTGCTCGATCTCGTTCCCAGATTCGTTCCCCGGAGGTTCCACTGATGCAATCCATGTTCATTAAGGCAAGCGCTGCCATTACGGCCGTTGCTGCCACGTCCGCGGCATTGGCAGGAGGTGGCGAGGTTTACAACGTCAACTTCTCCGATGCTGGTTATTTCAACGCCGCAAGCGGCGGTCTCGATACCACGAGTCCGAACTACAACGGTCAAAGCATCGCTGTCGCAGCCGGCCGTTACTTCAGTAACTTCGGTTGGTCGAACACAGTCATCGAAGTCTGCTGGAACGCTGGTTCCGGCTATTCCTGTTGGGCCAATGAGTGCACGTTCGTCATGACGATGAGCGACGGTACCGACACCGGCTTTTACGCTGTAGGCACCCCGGTCGCTGACGCGACCGGTTCCGACGTCGAAGGCGATTGCGCCGTCTACCCGCTCGACGGTTCCGCCGCGGTCGGTCAGAGCGACTTTGCTCCCTTCACCTACGAGGTCGATGCTGCTGGTGACGTTCAAGTCGCCGTCTACCAGGCTTGGGACGATGGCACCGGCATGGCTGGTGGCTCGGTCACGACCGCTGACACCTACTTCACCCTTGGCGGCGAGGTCCCCGGTGCCTGTGCCGATGCCGACGGATCCTGTGGCGAAGTTCACAGCACTCCCGGTTGTACCGACGTCTCCTGCTGTGCACTCGTCTGTGATGCGGCCGCTGGTGGCGACCCGTTCTGCTGCGAGGTTTCGTGGGACTCCACCTGTGTGGACAACGCGATCGCCTTGTGCGGTATCTACATCTACACCTGCGAAGCTCCCCAGTACGAGAACGACTGTGCGACCTCGCCCATGGCAATCACGCTCGACACTCCGGTGGCGTTCAACACCACCGGCGCCAACACCGACGGTCCTGACGAAATCGGATGCGGTTCTGCCTACGAGGATTATCCGATCTGGTCGGACCTCTGGTACATGGTCGACTCCCCGGACGGTGGCATCATGACGGCCACGTGCTGCAATGTTGCCGACTTCGATACGAAGATCGCGGTCTACGACGCAGGCGCCATCGGTTCGACCTTCGATCCGGCGAACCTGCCGTCGTCGTTCATCATCTGCAACGAAGATTGCGATGATCCGACCTTCTACAGTTCCGAGGCGCTCACCGCCGTTGATGGCGGTACGCAGTACCTCATTCGCGTCGGTGGTTACCAGGGTTCAACCGGTACGGGTGATCTCACGGTCAGCATCGACGCTCCCGAGCCGCCCGAGCCGCCCCAGACCTGCGACACGCCGGGTCCGGACACCTTCACGCAGAGCAACACCGATGTCCTGAATGCCGGTGGTGTGGCCTGTGCTGCTGGTGGCATCACCACGGAGAACAACTACTGCCGCGTCTACACCGCTGCTGACATGGGGGACGACATGTTCACCATCGACTGCATCCAATTCGGCATGGACAACCCCGGCTCCTATATTGCCGCCGGTATCAACCTCTTCAAGTCGGCGAGTGGAAGCCCTGCTCCCTATGGCGATCTTGAGGTTCTTGCGTCCAACGCGTTCGGTCTCTACACCACTGTTGGTAACGATTACGTCAACGTCACCTTCCCCGACGGTGTGGTCGTCGATCTGTCTGATGGTTCGTCGCTCGTCATCGAGGTCGCCATCCCGCAGGCACTTGACGGATTCGTCACCTTCGCTGGCGGTACCGCAGCGGACGTCTCCAGCGGAACCACGTACATCCGATCCGCCCCCTGCGGTATCTCGGAGTACATCCCCAACGGTGACATCGGTTTCGATCTTGAGTGGTTCGTCTTTGTCGACGGTACCGCTGGTGCCGGTCAGCCTGACTGCCCCGGAGACTTCAACGGCGACGGTATGGTCGACGGTGCTGACTTCGGTTACATCCTCGCTGCTTGGGGAATCTGCCCGGGCTGCCCCGAGGATCTCAACGGCGACGGCGAAGTGAACGGTGCCGACGTCGGTCTCGTTCTCTCGGTCTGGGGCGCATGTCCCTGATCGAAGCTGAAAATCGGCCTTGGTGGCCGAACTTCATCTGATCAATGATGCCCCCTCGGTTGCCCTCGGCAACCGGGGGGGCTCTTCTTGT
>JAPKCC010000088.1 GCA_028823105.1 Phycisphaerales bacterium
ACCAACGCGATGTTCATGATGTTGGAGCCGATGACGTTCCCAACCGCCATCCCGCCGTGCCCCGATGTGGCTGCGGCCAGCGATGCCGCGAGTTCCGGAGCACTGGTTCCGAATCCCACCACGGTGACGCCGATCACGAAGGGGGAGACGTTGAAGCGGGTCGCCAGCCGGCTGGCCCCTCGGACGAGCAGTTCGGCCCCCAGAATCAGGATGCCGAGGGAGAGAAGGAGAATCAGGAGATTCGGGATCATGGGACGGGAATTGTATGAAGGAATCAGGTTCGGTTGGCGAATCTGGCGGTCAAGCACTCGGATGTTCCAGATACGAAACGCCCATTTGCCCACTGATCTCGATCGAAACTCAAGGACTTTCCTATGATGCCCGCTCCGACGGGGTCAGTTTCCAGAGAGGCCCGGTTTCACACTCACGTTTTCGAAAGAACCCGAAGATGCCATCCATCACCGAACGACTCGGCAGCGAAGCAGACAGCCTGCTCAATCACACCGCCAAGGTCTCCAGCGATCTGCTCCATCTTCCAGGGCCAGATTTTGTCGAGCGGGTCTGGGTGCAGAACGACCGCAGTCCTCAGGTGCTCCGAAACATCCAGTCGATCTACGACCATGGGCGGCTCGGCGGCACGGGATACGTGTCTATTCTCCCGGTTGATCAGGGGATCGAACACGCCGCAGGGGCGAGTTTCGCGAAGAACCCGATCTACTTCGATGGCGAGAAGATTGTTGAGCTCGCGATCGAGGGTGGATGCAACGCGGTCGCGACCACGTTCGGGGTGCTGGGGAGCGTGAGCCGGAAGTACGCTCATCGGATCCCCTTTATCGTCAAACTGAACCACAACGAACTGCTGACCTACCCGAACCACTTCAGTCAGATCATGTTCGGTTCCGTCGACGAGGCTTGGGAACTCGGCGCGGCCGCGGTCGGCGCCACGATCTACTTCGGTTCGGAAGATTCGGATCGCCAGATCATCGAGGTGGCGGAAGCTTTCCATCGGGCCCACGAACTCGGCATGGCGACGGTTCTCTGGTGCTACCTCCGAAACGACGCGTTCAAGAAGGACGGCAAGGACTACCACGTCTCTTCCGACCTCACCGCTCAGGCGAATCATCTCGGGGTCACCATCCAAGCTGACATCATCAAGCAGAAGCAGCCCGAACTCAACGGCGGCTACCAGATGCTCAACATGGGTGACTCGAGCTACGGCAAGTTCGATACGCGGATTTATACCGAACTCTGTTCGGATCACCCCATCGATCTGACGAGATATCAGGTACTCAACTGCTATTGCGGGCGTGCCGGGCTGATCAATTCCGGCGGCGGAAGTGGCGACGACGACTTCGGACAGGCGGTTCGGACCGCGGTCATCAACAAGCGGGCGGGCGGCATGGGCATGATCTCGGGTCGCAAGGCGTTCCAGAGGCCGATGGCCGAGGGCATCGAGTTGTTGAACGAGATCCAGAACGTCTACCTCGACAAGTCAGTCACCATCGCCTGATCCGTCGGCGGAGGCGACCGCGAGTTCGACTCAACCGAAACGTTCGCGGAGACGGGCCTCGGCCCATTTCCACCAGACGTTCCAAGAGTGGTCGCGTTCCACCCTGGCCCTGCCTGCCGTGGCGATCGAAGCTCGGCGGCCGGGATCAGCGAGGATGCCGGAGACGATCGCCGGGAGTTCCTCGATTCTGTGGAAGGCGAGTGCTTCGGTGCCCACGTCGAAGGCGTCGTGCAGCGCGGGTTCGTCATCCGAGATCAGGACGCCACCCGCCGCTGGAATGTCGAAGGCTCGCATGTTGAGCATGTCGGGGGCGGCGAACGAACCGACGTTCAAGGAGACGGCAGCCGCGCGGAACGCCGCCGACTGTTGAAGTCCGGAATTCACCCAGCCTTGCCAGCACTCGGCCGCCGCGGTGCCGGCGAGGAGGGGCTTCCATTGGGCATCGCCGTGAATGCGGACGTTGAACCCGTGTTCGGCGAGGTGAATCGCCGCCGCGACTCGTCTTCGTCGAGTCGCCTCATAGGCGAGGATCAGATCGAGTGGAAATTCCGCCGACGGGACGAGACCGGCTTCTTCGAGGAGATCCGTCGCGACCCGCTCCGGCCGAGCGACCCAGAGGTCAGCGAGTTCGCCGATGCGGTGTTCGACCCGCTCCGGAAGGGGCCCAGAGAGGTGAATTGTGGGGAGATTCCCCACGATGCAGATGTCGCAAGGAGCGGCGATCTCATGCTCCAGAGCGGCGATGTTCGGAACCTCAGTCGCGAGTGGGCGGATCAACGGCTCGATGCCAAGATCCCGAAACGGGCCGGCAAAATGCTCGCCGGCGACAACCACTAATTCGCGGTCGCTCCAGGGAAACGTCTGGATCGGAGTTAAGCGCGGGCTCGAACTGACCAAGACCAGTGAGGGGAAATCCATCCGCCATGGGCAGAGCATCGAACCGGGCCGGAGGAAGCTGAGGAACATATCGGGATCCGCATCGAGTACGAATCGGGCGTCATCCGCGGAGACGAAGGGGTCTCGTCGCTGGTCCGAGATTCTGATCCGCGGATCATGGCCAGCGGTCTCCGCGGCTCGTCCGATCGCCTTTGCAAGGTGACGCAGGGCCGTGGAATTCGCATCAACCACGCTTCCGATTCGCAGTGGTCCGGGATCGAGCCGCGGCTGGCTGTCGGCGCGTGCTCTTCTCTGCGCGTTTGTGGCGACCGCCTTCTGGAAGTCGAGGTCGGAGGCGGCGCCGAGTCGTTGAACGTGTTCACGGATCGCCATGAAACGAGGGGAGTGCTCACCGGGGAGGATCGCGACGCCGAGCGCAATGCTTCGAATGGGGTCGATGGCCTCCGGAAGTGCTTCGCGAATTGCCAGATCAAGATCTTCGCCGGCCGCGAATCTGACCTTCGGATCAGCAATCGAATTCGACCAGTCGTGGATCTGAAAGGAGCGTCGAAGCCTCGCGAGGTCCGGTTCGACGACCACGATGACCGTCTCTGTCTCTTGAGTAGACATGCTCTCACGGACGAGGTCGACGACCTGGCCGGTACCGCAGCCGAGCACAAAGATGGCATAGGGGCGGGGTCCAGACCGGGGGAGCGTCAGCGGGCGAGGAAGCGGCGGATCGAGAAAGGGCTCGGAGGCACTGGTGGCGTTCTCCTCGACGGCGTTGAGTCGTCGAAAGAGCCTCTCCCGATTTCGGCGAAGCATCTCCAAGGAATTCTTCAACGGTTCTCGACTGGTCGCGTCGGGCATGCTTGAGAGCCTAACTCAAAGCCCGGATTGGACCTCCCCGGAGTCACTTGGAATCGGAGTGGTTCTTTGTGCCGGCGTTGAGAAGCCGTTCGCCTTCGTCAGCGGTCATCGTGCCTTCCGCCACGTAGGCGGCGACCTCTTGGCGGGTTCGTTCCCGGGTCCGGGCGATGAGGACTTTCTTGGCGACGCCCGCCAAGATGGCGGTCACCGCGATGATCGCACCGGCTGCGAAGACGACCAGGACCGCCATGTTCTCAGACTCGACGAGCGTCGCCCACGTTCCACCGGATTCAGGGGCCTTCTGAGCGAGCAGGAGAAGATTCATCGGTGTGGTTCCAAATGGGACGGCGGGGAGAGAATGACCGAACTTTGTTCGGAACCCCTGGCATCCGATTTCACCGATCAGTCAGATCGACCGCCGAGCCGCTGATGATCTTGGGCGAATCAGCTGCGTGCGAGCCGGACCGAGGCGTCGCGGCTCCTGGTCTTCAGTCGTTCCCGCTCCGCGTCGAGACTTCGACGGGCCTGGGCATCCTCGGCGAAGTCTTCTCCGAATCGGACGAGTCGCAGACTGTTCAGAATCACGAAGAGGTAGGCGGCCGCCTGGTAGAAGGGGGTCAGCCAGATGTTGATGTTGCCGGTCGCGGCGAGGGCGAGTCCGACCACCGCGAGCAGCAGGCTCACGGCGATGTTCTGGGTGATGATTCCCTTCGTGCGTCGGGCGATCTCGAGCAGGAACGGCACATGCCGGAGGTCATCGTGCATGAGGGCGACACCGGCGGAGTTCGTCGCAATATCGGAGCCGGAAAGGCCCATCGCGACCCCGACATCAGCGGTGGCGAGGATGGGGCCGTCGTTGATGCCGTCGCCGACCACCAGCGTCCTATGACCGTTGGCGATGAGATTCTTGAGTTCGGCATGCTTCTCTTCCGGGAGGCACTCTGCTTCGACCGAGTCGACTCCCACCGACTGTCCGACGCGTTTTGCGACGTCGAGACGGTCACCGGTGAAGATGCAGATCCGGCGGACGCCGAGCCTGCGGAGATGCTGGATGACGTCGCTGGCGTTTCGGCGCAACTTGTCCTCGAGGCCGACCGCTCCGAGATACCGGTCGCCCAGCATCACGTGGACACTGGACATGCCCGCGATCTTCTCTTCGATTTCGGCGACCTGATCCGCAATGCCCGGAGCGAGTTCACGCAGCCAGGCGCCGCGACCGGCGGAGATCACGCCGTCTTCGCGTGTGGCACGAACCCCGCGACCATGTACTTCGCTGTAATCGGTGATCGCCGCGGCGGTGATCTTCGCCTTTTTCGCGGTGTCGAGGATGGAGCGTGCGAGCGGGTGGTTCGAACTCTGTTCGGCATCCGCCGCAGCCTGGAGGAGCGTCGCACCATCGACGCCTTCCACTGGGGCGAGACGACTGACCGCGAATCGACCGGTGGTCAGGGTTCCGGTCTTGTCCATCACCACGGTGTCCACGACGGCGGCGTTCTCGAGGGTTCGAGTCTGCTTGATCATGATGCCGAGCCTCGCCGCACTGGCGAAGGCGGCGACCATCGCGGTCGGATAGGCAATGAGGAGGGCGCCCGGACAGGTCACCACCAGCACGGTGATGGCGCGGATCGCTGCTTCATCGCGATCAGGACTTCGAACAGTGAAGAACCAGACCAGTGCCGAGACCATGATGACGACCGGCACGTAGAACCCGGCCAGCCGTTCAATGATGTCCTGGCGATCGCTCCGGGCGCTCTCTGCCTCACGGATCAGGGATTCGACCTTGCCGATCGTGGTTTGATCGGCGACCGCGGTCACCGCAACATCGATCTGCCCCGTGAGGTTGGTGGTACCCGCATAGACGTCGATTCCCTGCATCGCTTCGATCGGAACCGCTTCGCCGGTGAGTGATGCCTGATTGATCGAGCTCGAGCCGGTCACCACGCAGCCGTCGACCGGGAGATTTTCCCCGGGACGGATTCGGACGATGTCCCCGACCTTGAGGTCCGCGAGTTTGACTTCGGATTCGACGCCGTGCTCGTCGAGCCGTCGAGCGATGTCCGGGGTGAGTTCGACGAGTTCGCGAATCGCCCGCTGTGCACCCCACGCGGTTCGGCTCAGGACCAGCTTCGAAAGCCAGAGGAAGAGTGCGAGGAAGCCCGCGGTTCGGAGATCGTTTACGGCGATCGCGGCAATCACCGCGAGGGTCGCGAGGGAATCGCTCGAAGGCTCGCCGCGTTTCATTTCCTGGATCGCGCCCTTGAGCAGTGGAATCAAGAGCAGGATGGCGCCGATCGCGGCCGGGATGTCGGCCACGGCTGGACTGGCCCCCAAGAGATTCGCCACGCCACTGACCAGCAGGAGGGTTCCGCCCAGTAGAGCGATGAAGAGCTGGCGTTCAAGCCGTCGCCCGCCAAGATCGCTGGCTTCGTTCTGAGGCTGGGGGGAGAGGGCCGGCGTCGGCGCGGTCATCTGGCTCATTCGAATCTCCGGGTCCAAGAAAGGCGGATCGGCGTCTGATTCAGGCTGGTGGAAATGGACCGACGAACGGTCAGAGAGTCTGAGGAAACGCGTGAACAGTGTATCCGGGTTTCTCCCTACGTTCGAGATGTCGGTCGGGTTCAGCCGGACTGGCTCCAAGAGCGTGCTTCCGTGAACCACCTCCCGTAGACTCCGAATCATGAGCAACGAGCATGTGGTCATCGCAGGAGGCGGTCAGATGGGCTTGGCGATGGCGGCAGCCGCGGTCGAGGCCGGAGCGGAACGGGTTCAGGTCTGGGGGCCGTTTGAGGCCTCGGTGAGCGAACTTCAGAAAACCCGCGAGAGCCCTCGGTTTCCCGGATGGCCGATTCCCGCACGCATCGAGTTGGTTCATGACCCTTCCGTCTTCGCTCAAGGGACGATTTTGGTCAATGCGATCCCGACGCAATTCATGCGCTCCGTCTGGAGCGGGATCGCCCCATTCGCACCGGCCGGCTCCATGGTGGTCTCCACCGCCAAGGGGCTCGAGATCGGGAGCGGCGCCCGTCCCAGCGAGATTCTCATCGATTCACTCGAAGATCCTCTGGTCTGCGCGCTCAGTGGTCCGACCATCGCGTCGGAACTGATTCGTCGACTTCCCGCGTTGATGGTGGCCGCATCGCCATCCAAGGAAGCGGCGTGCAGAACGCACCAGACATTCGGCACCGGTTGGCTTCGAATCTACGAGAGCGATGATCTGGTCGGTGTGGAACTCGCCGGAGCGGTCAAGAACGTGATTGCCCTGGCCGCCGGGGTCTGTGACGGTCTCGAACTTGGATCGAATGCAAAGAGCGCACTGCTCGCAAGGGGACTGGCGGAGATGACTCGATTTGGTCTCTCGCTCGGTGCCCGTTCGGACACTTTCTTCGGGGTCGCCGGAGTCGGCGATCTCGCGACCACTTGCTTCAGTCCCGAAGGCCGGAATCGATCATGCGGTGAGGCGATCGCTCGCGGCGCCACGCTTGCCGAGTATCTAGAAGCGCAGCACTGCGTGGTTGAAGGCGTTCCGACCGTCGAAAGCGTGCGGCACGCAGCCGGCGAATGCGGTATCGAAATGCCGATCACCGAGATGGTTGGTCGCATCCTCTTCGATGGTCTGGATCCTCGGATGGCGATTCAGGAACTGATGGCCCGACCCGCGGCCTCTGAAGGGCTTCGAGAGGTCTAAGAGGATCACTCGTCGTCTTCGAATCCACGTTCGATCAGTTCCGCGATCGACGCCAAGGCGGCCGTGGCATCATTGCCTTCCGCAGTGATTTCCAGCACCGTGCCAGCGGTTCCCGCGAGCATCAGCAGCTGCATGATCGACTTCCCGTCGACCGTATCCTTCGCATCCATCCGTCGGACGCCGATCGTCGACGCGAAGGTCCCCGCACGCTCCGCGAGAAGCATGGCGGGTCGGGCATGAAGCCCGAGGCGGTTCGAGATGGTCACCTTCCGGCTAGGCATTGGAGGGGCGTTGGATTCCGGTCAACCGACTGACTGACCAGCGTCCGCTTCCTCCAAGAGGGTGATGATCTCCTTGACGTCTCCGGCCTGCCGGAGGAACCGTCGGAACTGGTCCTTACTGAGATTCCCAAAGATCGCCTCCATGGCGTCAATGTGCTCTTCAGGCCGTTCTTCGGGGCTGATGAGGAGGAAGATCGAGTGGACCGGCTGCTTGTCGAGTGCGTTGAAGTCCACACCTGCCTCGCTGATACCGATGGCGACCGTGAGCCGGTCGAGGCCGGCGGCCTTGACATGGGGCACGGCGACGCCGTGACCGAATCCCGTCGAACCCTTCCGTTCCCGCTTGAGCGCCTCCTTGAGGTAGAGGGTCTTTTTCTCCGCCGCGATGGCGTCGGATGAGACGAGGGCATCAAGGAGTTCGCCGAGGACCTCGTCGCGTTTGGTGGATTTCAAGGAAGTGATGATGGCCGTTTCGACCACGATTTCGCGAAGTTTCATAGCTGTTTCCGGTCTGGGGACTACTTGTGACTCTGGATCTTTTCTTTCCAGTCGTGGAGCTGCCTGACAACCTTGTCGATGGCCTGGTCGATTCCCGCATAAAGGTCTTCTTGCGAGGATTTTCCGACGATCGTCGGATGATGGGCCACCTCGATCTTGGCCTCGACCTCGAAGTCCAGATGCACCTTGTCGAGCACGATTTCGATCGACTGGACATGGTCTCGAAATTTCTCGAGGTGGTCGCATCGTCGAATCGCATACTGTTCGATCGGTTGGGTGAGCTCCACGTGCCGCCCGGTCACGATGATTTGCATGTTCAGGGTTCCTTGATTTCTCCCGGATCCGAATGGAGGTCCGGGCTGTCGGGTTGTTGAAGAATACGTTGCTGCTCACTTCCGAGTGAGGAATCTTTCGAATCCCGCTCGGGAAGGGCTTCATGGGGGGGTACCAGCACGCCTCCCGAGATCGTGAAGCGGAGCGCTTCGTCGATCGAAATCGGCAGTTCGTGGACCTCGCCTCGGGGAACCGTGATGGTGTATCCGGTGAAGGGCGTCGGTGAGCTGGGAATGAAGATGGTCAACGCGTCTCCGGATTCGTGCTCGATGCTCCGCATCGTGCCCCCGGTGACTAGGCCAACCGCCCAGATTCCCTTTCTTGGATACTCGACGGTCACGACTCGATTGAACTTCATCGGCTTGTCGTCCGAGAAGAGGAAGTCGACCACCTGCTTCACGTACGGGTAGATCTGCTTGAAGAGCGGCACGCTGGTGATCACCCGCTCAAACTGTTTCTGGACCCGCCGACCGAGGAACCCGCCGAGGAGGCGACCGGCGAAGTAGACGCTCAAGACCGCCACGAGGATGCCGATCCAATCGAGACCCAGTGCGTGTCGATTCCACCATTCATCCACCTCGGTCCGGGTGAGTTCACGTCGGATGACGACGGGATCGTCTGATTCCGTCTTGCTGGTTCGGCGTCGGACGACCTCGGTGTCGATCAGTTCTTGGGTGGGGAGGAATGGACTTCCGAGTGTAGGCCAGTGCTCCGCGCCTTCGGCGACGCCGGCTCGGATGCCCGCATTGATCGGCTGGGCGATCGCGGAATCGACGAACTGATAGGCCTTGACGAGTATCCACAGGGTGAGCACCGACGGAAGAAGGACACCGAGACCTCTTCCGAAGAAGCGTTTGAAGTCGGAGGCGAATGTTCTGGGTTTATCGTCGGCCATGAGTGCTGGTCCGACCCATTCTATGCCCTCCACGGAAGGGCGTGGCATCCACTCGATCGCCGATCAGCGTTGATTCACGGTTCCACGGAGCGCTTCGAGCCGAACCGCGATCACCAGGCGTTGATCGCGTCGCCGAATCTCCAACCGGACGGTCTCCCCGATTTTTCGGGCTGCGATGGCGAGCATGAGTTCGCCTCGGGCTCGGACTGGCTTCTCGTCGACCCGGGTGATCACGTCGCCCCGTCGCAATCCCGCTCTCCGGGCGTTCTGGCCGATCACTCGCTCGATCTGCACGCCGTCGCCCGCTTCGACGCCGCTGATCCCGATCGAGGCATCACCGTAGTCGACCCGGTCGTCGATCGAGCCTCGATCCAGCACCCAGGACTTCCAGCGTTGGTTCACTTGATCCACGGGAAGACCGAAGACCTGTTCAAAGGCCTTTCCGCCTCCGGGATCCCGATCGAACGTCGCGACGTAGGCGTCGTACCACTCCTCGAGCAGCCCGAGCGTCGCAAGAAACTCGAACATCGAGCGGACCTGCGGGTAAAAACGGGCGTTGCCAGCAAGAAACTGATCTGCATTTAGTTGAAAGAGTTTGTCCCACGAGAGCGCGATTCCCGCCTGAACCTGTCGCCGCGCGATGTTATGCCGCATATTGGGCACGAACTTGATCGTGCCATCTTCGGTCCAGACGTATTCCTCGTAGAGGCTGGCGAGTCCTTCCTGAACCCACATGGGATGCCGCTGTCCGCGTCGGTCCATGTCGGCCCAGTGCATTCGATGGGCGAACTCGTGACGAAGGCTCTCGCCGATGTCCCTGGTGACCAGCAATCGCTTTCCATGGAGGTACACGCCGGGGGTTCGCGCCGGATCGGCGACGTCAAGCAGGCGTCGGAACACCTCCGTGACATGGGTCTTCGCGGGGACCACCACGAAGCACCAGTCGAGCGGGGGTGACTTGAAGAGGGTCTTGGTCATCTGGTCCGCCTGGCGACCAATGATCCGCTTCATGTCGGCATGGGCCTTCGCGTCGAGGCCAGTGGCGAAGTGAAGGCGGTGTTCGTCATCGGTCTCGTAGTGGTAGTCGTCGCTATATCGACGCTGCCAGGCTTCGAACTGGCGATCGGCGGTGCCGCGGTCGATCCGTCGGCTCGCTTCGAGAATGGCGATGAATGTCTCGTGATTTCTCATGGATGCGAGATCGGGATCTCGTCGCATGGTGGCGAAGTCTCGGAACCCGTGATCGACCGCCTCGAGTAGGGCCGCGGAGGATGCCTCCCGACGTCCGAGTAGCGCGAGTCCACACGCTCGGTTGTAGAGCATGTGGGGCGTCCCCGGCCAATTCTGAAGGTACAGGGCGATCAATTCGAGCGCCGTTTCCTGATCCCCGCTGCCGAACGTGCGGACGATCCTTCGTTCGAGGGCCGCCGCATCGTCGTCGCTCTGGAATGCCGAGGCATGGGGAACGCTCACCACGCTGGCCAGAACCAGCACCGCCACGGTGATCCAGCGTTGGGGGTTCAATCGACCGAGTCGGACCCGCGTGACATGTGGAATGGGCGGAGGAAGCATCGACTCGATGCTAGCACGGAAGAGGCGGTTCGCCGCCAACGTCCTTCGCTCAGCGCAAAATCGAAGTCTCGACACCGTTTCTCCGACCGCGACTGGGGGCATGAAGGCGGTCTTCGACGGGAGCGGCCCTTTGGGTTCCGTCAGGAATCGGGCGTTGCGGAGCCGGTCTTGGTCAGCACTCGGCCGTCGGCGAGCCTGATCCGTCCTTCCGCAATCGCTCGAATGGCCTCCGGCATTGCTTCGCATTCGGCGGCAAAGACTCGAGCCGCGAGGCTCGCGGGCGTGTCATTTGGCTCAACGGCGCAACGCCGCTGCAGGATCATCGCGCCGTGATCGTAGATCTCATCCACCGCGTGCACGGTGCAGCCGCTTTCGGCATCGCCCTCTGCCAGTACCGAAGCGTGCACGCGATCGCCGTACATGCCCGGGCCACCGTGCTTTGGAAGGAGCGAGGGATGAATGTTCACCACCCGATCGCTCCATCGAGGAGCGACTCGGAAGTGACGTAAGTAACCGCAGAGGCATACCAGTTCGACCCCGACACGTTCGAGCGTCTGGTCGATTCGGTCGGATGTGCTGGTGGCCGGCGACACCGGGACGACTTCCACATGGAGTCCGGCATCGCGACAGCGGTCGACCCCTACGACGTCCTCCCGGTGGGCCACGACCACTTCGATGGATGCAGGCACCTCACCACGCTGGATGGCCGCGTGCAGATTGAGCACGGTGCGGCCACCTCCCGAGATCAGGCAACCGAGTCGGCGTGGACCGCCGCCGCTCAAATCGAGTCTCCCTGCGTGGGAGGCGCGTCGAAGGGAATGGCCTTTCCGGCGGCGTTCACGGACACCATGGTCAAACGGGCTTCCGTGACCTTCACCAGATCGCCGGTGGCAAACCGCTCCGCTTCGACGAGGATTTCGACGGACACCGACGAGGTCCCCATGCCGATGGTCCTGGTCTGGAAGGAGACGACGTCACCGGTGAACACCGGGGCGAGGAACTGCACGCCTTCCAGCGAGGCGGTGACCCATCGATGCAGGCCATGACGTCGGGCTTCGAGATAGCCCGCCTGGTCGATGCTGCTGAGGATCACGCCTCCGAAGATCGTTCCCTGATGATTGGTATCCGCGGGCATCATCAAGGATCGCAGCGCGGTGCGAAATTCGTCGGGTTGGGGGGGGGTCATGATGACCCATCTTCACCGGAGTCGAAGCCGCTCGCAAACGCCGGGTCGGTGCGACGACACGCCTCAAGCAGGTCGATCCACCGCCGGAGCGTGGCCACGTTGCCGGGAATCGGTTCGCCGGTCACCTCGAACCAGCTCGGGAGGATCGATCTCGTGATGGCGACCCGCCAAGCGATCTCCGAGGCCCACCGTCGCCGGTCCGCACCCTCGGTCGCGTGGTCCGGGAGGTCGGGCTGTGAGGTGAGATGCCGCGCGGCCGCCGGATCTCCGGCCAGAAGCCCGAGCAAGACCGCGTCAGGATCGAGCCGGCCATCCGGGAGTCGGCAGGTCCGTGATGCATAGGCAGACGGGTCCACGTCCTCGAGTGGCCAGTGATCGAGGGCCCGAAGCGCGAGTCGAGCGGTCCTTCGAACGTCGGCGTCCGGTTCATCAAGTGTGGCCAAGCGTCGGAGGGCCGTCAGCGTGTCCTCATCGATCTCGATCTCGGCGTCGAGGGTCGTGCCGGCGTCGGTCGTGGCGAGCGCGTCGAGCGTGGCGATGATGGTGGCGCCCCGCCGCCGACTCGGATCGTCCAGCGACCACCAGCGGTTCACGAGCCGTTGACGTGCAGTGTCCGAGAGGCCGTGCATCGCGACGAGGGCGAGTCCATGCACCGTGCCATCCGCGTTCGCGGGCCCGTCGGCAAGAAGGTTGAGCAGGGTCGCCTCATCAGGCGGATCCAGTTTCAGCAGTCGACCGGCCGCGATGATCCGGCGGTCGAGATCAAGGGTGGCATCCCCCAGGACACGTTCGTTGACTCGCTGGGTGTTCGCGTCGTCCTGTAGGGCGATCGCGATCCGGGCATCCTTCTCACCCTTGGCGGCTCTTCGTTCAAGGGTGGACGTCAGATGAACACCGGCGCGGGACGCTAGGAACCAGGTCGGCGAGCGTTCGGCGGCCTCTTTTTGATCATGTTGATCATGTTGATCAAGTCGATCAAGTGGATCAAGTTCTCCCGCGAGAATCGTCTGCATCGCGGTGGTCTCGCTCTCGATCGACGCGGGCGATCGGCCTCTCACCCCGAGCGCCAGATCGATCGATTCGATCGCGGACTGGGGGAGTAGGTCCGCGCGCGTCGAACGCCATCGCTCGACGGCCTCGAGCCAGGAAACGTCGTCCACCGCGAGAATTCGGTCCAAGGTGAGATCGGTGTGAGGGTCGCGGTCACGGTGGTCAGCCCCCATCACGGCGAGCAAGGCAGGGCTCCAATTGGAGAGGGCTGCCGGATGCCGCCGCCAGGCTTCGGTGAACCAGACCAGCGTTGGTTTTGGGTCATTCTGATTCGCAGCCGCGAGCGCAAGGGCGACCGCGGCGACTTCGTCGGTGGGTCGCCAATCTCGTTCGAGGAAGGCGTGTGCCGCATCGGATCTCGCGTCGGGTGTCGCATCGCGGAACGCGAACTCGATTCGACGACGAAGGTCGAGATCGCTTCCGGCGAGAATCGAAGACCATGCCTCAGTTCGAGCGTCACCATCGTCGGATGCCAGGGCGGCGATGAGTGCATCCTCCCGGTTGCGGACATCGACGGTGGTCCGCCACACCAGCGCCATGGCGATCCCGGCGACCAGAACGCCGGCGATGGAAGCCGCCCGCATCATCGCCCGGCGGACTCCGAGGTCGATCTGGCGACCTTCTTCTTTGGGGTGGCGGTCGACGTCGCGACCTTCTTCGACGTCTTCTTGGCGACCTTCTTCTTCGGGGTGGCGGTCGACGTCGCGACCTTCTTCAAAGTCTTCTTGGCGATCTTCTTCGGAGTTTTTACGGTGGTCGAGGTCGTCTTCCTCGAAGTGGGGGCCTTCTTGGTCGTCGGCGTCTTCGGAGTCGAGGCGTTCTTTCTGGTCTTGCCCGCGGGAGGCGACGGTCGATCCGCAGAGGCCGCGGTCGTCGAGGCTTTGCCGGTACGTAGCCTTCGTTTCGGTCGGTGCGGGCTCGTCGAGGTCTTCAGGACGGTCTTCAGCCAGCGGCCGGTATGGCTCGCATCGTTGGCCGCGAGTTCCTCAGGCGTTCCCGTGGCGATGATCTCACCGCCGCGGTCGCCACCTTCCGGTCCAAGATCGATAATCAGGTCGCTGCACTTGATCACTTCGAGGTTGTGCTCAATGACCACGAGCGAGTTCCCTGCGTCGGCGAGCCGCTGAAGCACGGAGAGCAGCTTTTTGATGTCGTCGAAGTGGAGCCCGGTCGTGGGTTCGTCAAGGATATAGAGGGTGTGCCCGGTCGGCCGACTGCCGAGTTCGCTGGCGAGTTTGACCCGTTGCGCCTCACCACCGGAGAGGGTGGTGCTCGCCTGACCAAGTTGCATGTAGTCGAGTCCGACGTCGCGGACGCAGGTGAGCATTCGATGGATTTTCGGATGCGCTTCGAAGAAATCGACCGCTTCTTCGACGGTGAGGTCAAGGACGTCGGCGATGTTGCGTCCGCGATATCGCACCTCGAGGGTCTCGCGGTTGTACCGGCGGCCCTGGCAGGTTTCGCATTCCACGAAGACGTCGGGAAGGAAGTGCATCTCGATCTTGCGGACTCCCTGGCCCTGGCACGCTTCACACCGGCCGCCCTTGACGTTGAAACTGAACCGCCCCGGCTTGTAGCCGCGGATCTTCGCCTCCGTGGTCATGCAGAAGAGTTTTCGGATCTGGTCGAAGATGCCGGTGTAGGTCGCGGGGTTCGAGCGGGGAGTCCGGCCGATCGGTGATTGATCCACGTCGACGACGCGATCGATTCTCTGAAGACCGTTGATCCGCTGGTGCGGACCGGGGACGACCTTGGTGCCGACCACCGTTCGCAGGGCGGCTTTGAGAAGCACCTCGTTGATCAACGAGCTCTTTCCACTGCCTGAGACCCCGGTCACGCAGACGATCCCACCGAGGGGAATGGTCGCGTCGACCGACTTGAGGTTGTTCGCGGCGGCCCCCTTGATGGTCACCGAGTTCTTGACGAACGTGTTGTTCCCACCGACTGCCAT
>JAPKCC010000089.1 GCA_028823105.1 Phycisphaerales bacterium
TTTCAACGGCATCTCGACGCGGCGCGGGAAGGCGATTGAAGACGGCTGATCCTCGTTCGGGTCCCCCCCGCGGGGGAGGGGGCTGATCGTCGCGTGATCGCTAGTACCGACGCATCACGCCAGTGACCACACCCTGAATCTTGCAGTCGCGGACGATGATCGGTTCGAAGTCTGGATTCGCAGGCTGAAGTCGGATCGTGCCGTCCTTCTCACGAAAAAACGTCTTGAGGGTGGTCTCGCCCTCCGGCAGCAGGGCGACGACGCGTTCGCCGTTTCGGGCCGTCTGGCGTTTTTCAACGATGACGTAATCGCCATCAAAGATTCCCTCATCACGCATCGATTCGCCCTCCACTTGGAGCGCGAACATTTCGCCGTGGCGGCCCTTCCGAGGTCCGAAGATCTCACCGAGATTGAGTTCGCCATCGTCCTCGCATTTTTCGATCGGGCGGCCGGCGGCGATTCGTCCGACGAGCGGGAATGTGAGTTCGTCCTTGCGGGGTTCATCAACCGGGCACAAAGAGCGAGCCTTGTTGGGATCGCGGTCGAGTGCGCCCTTGGCGACGAGCGCTTCGACGTGCTCGAACACCGTGACCTTGCTCACCTCGAACTCGTCTGCGATCTCCTGCATCGTCGGCGAAAAGCCCTGTATCTCCCGATACGACCGAATGAATTCGAGGATGCGAAGTTGCTTGGGCGTGAGGTTCATGGGTGGATTCCTGGGTCGGTTGGTGGCGAGTCGATTCGAGCGGTGAGTCAGTCGGCGAATTCGGGTTTCGTTGGTGGGCGGTCCGGGACATCACCTGCCGCTGTCGCGCCAGCGTGACGGTGGCGAGCAGTCTGGCAAGTCGGCTGCGAGTGCCAACGGGCGGGCGGTCCGGGGGTAAGGCCGAGGCCAGAATCGTCGGCGTGGAGTGGAGCAACTCCACGCCGGACGATTCAAGCGGGGGTTCGGATCGTCCCGTCGGTTGAACAAGGGTGGAGACCGGAGCTCGGTACCGACGGAGTGCATCCGGACTGATCTCGATTCGGTCCATGCCGATGACTCGTTCGAAGATCTCTTGGTGCGTTGAGTGCACTGCAACGATCTGATCACGGGCCGACTCCTGAAACTTCCGGGCGGTCCGGGTCGAAATGCCGATCCGACCGCGTCGGAAGCGAGGCTTGGACGTGGGCGTGGGTGTGGACCTAGAGGACGCCAGGTCGGCCTGCGCGGGGGATGCCGCGGTGCGAAGTTGGATGAGACCGATGGCGTGCAGGGCGGTGAGGAGCCAGGCAATGGGACCCGACGTCGAGCTCGCGGCGTTTGGTCGGGAGACCAAACGGCCATATGAATCTGTGAGTGAGAAGGGGCGAGTCACCGACAGGAGTCGATCGTCGGAAGGCACGATTCGTCGGATGTAGTCGCCGCCAGGGCCGAGTTGAACGAGAGGCATGGTCATCGAATTGGTCCTTCAAGGAGCGGCGGGCTGGAACGCACGCCACTTTTCATCCTGCTTTGGTGCATCCTGCTTTGGCGCATCCTGCTTTGGCGCATCCTGCTTTAGCGCGTCCTGATCTTGTTCGGAAGATGTCCGGGTAGGCCTCCACAATTCGTTCGGTGGATGTTACCCCCAACAGAGACCGTACGTCATCATTCGACTGTTCTGACCGAGAAAAGTCGCCTTATAAGCCCCAAATTTGGGTTCTTCACTCGGTAGAGCCGTGAATCGAGAAGTCCAAAAATGATGTCGCCTCGCCAGGAGAGGGGGCAGTTGGGCGAGACGACACCTCCCATTCGAACATTCGAACGGGTTGATGCGAGGAGGATATGGCTCTTTCGGAGCGACTTTGAAAAGTCGGCGGATCTTCCGGATCGAGCTTTCGCGGCTAGGCTCCGCATTCCATGACGACCCCATCTGCCCTCGTTGAATTCGGCTCGAAGGCGAGATCTCTCTGGGATCTCGATTCCGATCTCGTGTTCCTGAACCACGGATCCTTCGGCGCCGTGCCGAGGGCGATTCAGGCTCGGGCGATCGAAGTGCGACGGGAGATCGAACGGAATCCGGTCGAGGGGATTTGGCGGGCGGGATACGTGGCGATTCGGGACGCGGCGGTCGAAGTCGCGAAGTTTGTGGGGGCCGAACCGTCGCGATCAGGATTTGTCACGAATGCGACCGCGGGAATCAATGCGATGATGCAGTCGATCCCGCTCGATCCCGGTGACGAGGTGCTTCACGTCGACCATGGTTACAACGCGGTTTGGCAGACGATCCTTCTCACCGGGCGTCGGCGAGGCATCATCCCGAGACGGGTCGAGCTTCCACTTCCGGTGACCGGACCGCAGGCAGTCGTCGACGCCTTCGAGCAGGCGATCAGTCCTCGAACACGACTCATCGTGGTTGATCAGGTGACGTCGCCGACCGCGATTCGATTCCCGGTCCCGGCGATCCTCGATATGGCGAAGTCTCGCGGTGTGGAGGTGATCGTGGACGGCGCCCATGCGCCGGGAATGTTGGATCTTCCCGCCGAGGAATCGATGGAAGCGGCGGCCTGGACCGGCAATCTGCATAAATGGCCCTGCGGTCTTCGCGGAACGGCGCTCGTTGCGGTCCGGGAAGACCTTGTGGGTGTCGTGAAGCCGCCGGTCATCAGTCATCATCTCGACGAGTCGCTCGCGGCCGAATTCGACTGGCAGGGAACCTTCGATCCCACACCTTGGATCCTCGCGGGAGAAGCGATTCGATTCATGGATCGATTCGGCGGTTGGGATTTGGTCCGGCGGCGGAATCACGATCTGGCCACAGAGGCTCACGCGTATCTCTGTCACCGATTCGGGGTCGAGCCTTGCTCTCCGCTCGATGGATCCATGCTTGGATCGATGGCAACCATCAAGCTTCCGTCGCGATTCCAGCGATCACCAAGTGACGCGGCTGGCGTCGACGACGCCTCGATCCTTCCCCGAGTTGATCCACTGCAGAAGGTCCTTCTCGAGCGGTCTCGCATCGAGGTTCCGGTGTTCGAGCACGCGGGTTGTCGGTACCTTCGGATCAGCACACACGTCTACAACGAGATGGCCGAATACGAGCGGCTCGCGGATGCCCTGGATCGGCTTTGATCCACGGGCGCCGAGGCCCCTTCGGCAATCAGGCGAGCGTTTCGAGATGCCGATCGAGTCCGGCCTCGCATCGGATGAGGCCCTCGTCGATGGCTCGTTGCAGGCGGCGGTTGCTCTCGGGGACGTGAGTCCTAGGCAGCTCGGGATGGTTGAGGTGGTACACGAGTCCGCGCCCGTGCACGATCTTTCGATCGATCCCGAGGTTGTAGAGCCGGGCGCAGAGATCCGAATCCTCACCGATACCCCAGCCTTCGAACTCCTCGTCGAGGCCGTTGACGTGGAAGACGTCCGACCGCCACATGGCGAGATTGCAGCCGAGCAGCCCGTGCATGTCACGGTCCCGTCGGATTCTGGGGACGGGGAGTCGGATGGCCTTGAACGCTCCGTCGAGCCGCCCGCTCCAGAAGAGTCGCTGGACGGTCGTTTCACCGTCCAACACTTGATCGACGAATCGTTCCGGAATGAAGGCACGCCGACCCTGGACGAACGTTCCTCGTTCCGCGAGCCGAAGATGATCTTCGAGCCAACGAGGATGGGGAAGGCAGTCCCCGTCGAGAAACACGAGGTAGTCGCCCTCCGCCCGGGCGACGCACTGGTTCAGGATCCGGGTCTTTCGAAATCCCTCGTCAGGATGCCAGCAATGCCGGATCACGCTTCCGTCGCCGCGGATTGCGGCATCCAGCATGGTTCGCGTCTCGTCGGTCGACCCGTCGTCGGCGACGAGAATCTCTTTCGGCACGCAGGTGCCATTGCGAAGACGCGCGATGATGGCCTCGAGCGCCCGAGGATTGTTGTAGGTGCTGACGATGACGCTCGCGTCGACGGTCATGCGAGGGTCTTCCTTTGTCATGGAGCGGGCCGATCATCGGGCCGATGCAGCGGGGGCGAAGCCGGTGGCGTGGCCGTCCGTCGTGTCGACCAGGCCTTTGCGTGCTTGTAGAAAGCACCTTCCGCCGCGCCAAACGCGATCACGAACCCCGCCCAACCGTCGAGTACGCCGAGTTTGAAGACGTAATGCTTGAGGAACTGGAGGCCGCCCCGGGCCACCGCCCCAGACATTGAGCGGCCGCCGCCGCGGGCGATTACTTTCTTTGCGCCAAGGGTCGAGTACCGGTTCGCTTTGTGCTGCAGTTCTCCGAGATCCTTGAACGGGACTTGCCAGATGTCGGCCGGAAGGACCGCGGTCTCCGCGCCTTCGGCGGCGATCCAGCCTTCGTGTACGGGCAACTGGTCGTAGGTCATCCTTCCGTTCCGGAAGAGCTGCGGTTGTCGAAAATTCGGATACCAGCCACTGTGACGGATCCATCCACCCATGAACCAATTCCGTCGAGGAACTCGCCAGATGTCGACAGAGTCCGGATTGGAGATCACCTTGAGAATCGCGTCGCGGGCCTCGGGGGTGCATCGTTCGTCGGAGTCGAGCGAGAAGATCCAGTCGCCTCGACACTCCGCGATCGCCTTGTTTCGCAGAGGTCCGAATCCCTCGAAGTCGATCTGCATCACCCGGGCACCGAGTCGCTCGGCGATCTCGGCAGTTTCGTCCGTCGAGTGGGAGTCGGCGAGGACAACCTCGTCGGCCCAAAGCACGCTGGAGATCGCGGCCTCGATCTTCTCCGCCTCGTTGTAGGCGATGACGTATGCCGTGATAGACGGGAGACCGTCCTCGCGGCGGATCCGCTGCTGAGTCAATTCGGACATGGACGCAGGATACCGGACGGGAAGGTCCGGTGGATCATTCCATCGAATCGTCGGGTTCGTCGCGTTCGTGGCGTTCGTGGCGTTCGTCGCGTTCGTGGCGGCGACGCTCCGCTTCCGCAAATCCGGCGGCGGCTTCCGCATCCGTCGCGGCATTGGCTCGCGCTCGGGCGATGGCGAGGAATTCGTCGTTGTACCAATCCCGCCAAGCGGTGAAACTCCAGCCGTTGCGGCTGGTATCTGTGCCGGTCGCCCGGCTCGTGATGCCCACCAATGCGTGGTGCACTTCGGTGCGGTAGATGATTGCGATGGCATCGGTGACCCGCATCACGAACCCTTCGGTCACCTGGCCGATGACCGGCTGGAACGCGCCGGCGCCGTCTCCGGTGACCGGTATGAGGTTCTGCACATAGGACCGTTGGGTGCCGATCGCGATCCACGCGAGGTCTCGCTTTTCTCGGACCGGATCCGCCGCATACTGGGTGGCGATCAGGTGGGGGATCGCCGCCCAGGCATCGATCACCCCAGCGAGCCTGCCCGCCTGATCGATGGTCGCATGCTCCGTGCCTCGAAGACCAATTTGGATGACTCCCAGCACGGCCGGGGAAGCCGGGGTGCGAATCGCGGCCGACGCCTCCAGACGCATGTCTGCGTTCTTCCCGAAGACCGCGGTCCACGCCAGCGCGGCCTGTCCAACTTCGCCGGACTTGGTGAGGTGATCGATGACCGCCCGTCGAACGTCGTTGCGTTCGGCGCGGTAGACGTCGGGCATCGCGAAGAGGTAGCCGGTATCAGTCAGGGTCGACAAACGCCGCATGCCCTCTAGCCGGACCGTGTCGTTTCGCTGTCGACCGAAATGCGTTCGAGCGATCCCCTGCAGGATTCCGCGGTACGGGCCGAGGCGCGACGCCCGTTCGCCCGCGAGGATCCCGTCACAGACGGCGGGATCGCACATGTAGGGAAGCTGTCCTTGATCTGGAATTCGAGTCGGTTCATGAAGGCTGCTGCTGGTCGATGAGACGCGGCCGGTGTCTTGCTCCGTCATCGTGGGAGATGACGGATGCATGAAGGCGAGAAGGATGGCCAGGGTTGGAATGAACATCGTGCGCTCCAGAAAGGCCGGAAGACGATCGGCTCGGGCATGCGATCAGAACGAGTATACGGCTCGACTCTCCGTCTTCGGCTCGAAGTTCGTTCCGGTTCCGGTCGGATGCTCTGAGACGGGGCTGGTTGGTACTGGAAGGGGCTTTCGCCGATCGGCTCAGCCGCCGATGGCCACGACCAGCGCATCGCTGCGGGCAAGTCGTCGGAGAGCGCGTCCGGCAGCGGCACGATCGGGAAACGCGCCGGCTTGCACTTTCCAAGTGCCGGATTCGCGTCGGATGCGCACTTCCCCGAGTCCGATTCGCTGGACTTCAGTCCGGACGCCCGCCGCTTGTCGTTCGGCGTTGCTTCGCTGGGTGAAGCTGCCGAACTGGATGGCGTATCCCGTCGAGCTGAGTCGGATCCGGGCCTTGTCCGCGTTGGCGCCGGAGATGGTCGTTGCTCGGTCAAGACACCGGCGTGCCAGCGTCTGCCGTCCGGCCGACTGAAAATCCTCGGCCGCCAGCAGGAGTGCCCGTCCCGATTCTTCCCCGCGGAGTTTCGAGGCGGCCTCTTCAAAGGATCGGGCGGCGGCAAGCCGGTTCCCTTGAGTTCGTTCCAGGACACCGAGTTGGACGAGGGCCCGCCCGGAAAGCGTGGTATCGCTCGATCGAACCGCCGTCCCCAGATACCGGCGAGCCGTCGTCGGGTCGTCGAGGCGGGTCGCCGCGACGCCGGCCACGAAGGCCGCCTGTGCCCGGAGTGAACTGTTACCAGAACTCAGCACCGCTCTGGCATCGGCCAGTGCGGTTTCGTTCCGACCATCGGACAAGGCGAGTACCGAGGCGTCGTATCGGCGGAGCTGATCCTCTCCGCATCCGACGGGGAGCAGGATGAGGAGGCCGAGGATCCAGGGCGAGATGATTCTTCGGCAGGAAGGGGCCATGTCAACGTATGGTACGAGGTCATGAAACTCTACGATCGAATCCGCCGGACCCTGCTGCGACGTCCCTTCTTCGAGATCGCCATCGACGACTACCGACGATGGCGGGGATTCAGCATGTTGTATGCCTCAGCCCACCTGGCGAAGGCGATCAAATCGACGACCGATCGACCTCGAATCGGGGTCATGCTTCCGACCTCGGGGCTCTTTCCGGTTGCCCTGTTGGCGGCATGGCGACTCGGTAGAACCGTCGTCCCGCTCAACTACCTCTTGTCAAAGGAGGATCTGGCCTTTGTGGTCAACGATGCCGAGCTGGATGCGGTGGTGACCGTCGGTCCAATGCTCGATTTTGCCGGGCCGCTGCCCGACGGTGTGAAGGTGATTCGAACCGAGAAGATCAACTACAAGGGCCTGCCTCCGCGAACTCGTCGGGTCCGGATGAAAGATGATGAGCCGGCAGTGATTTTGTATACGTCGGGAACCTCCGGACGCCCGAAGGGTGTGATCCTGACCGTCGACAATCTTTCATCGAACATCGACCAGATTATTGAATGGGTGCGTTTCAATCGTCGTGACGTCATGCTCGGTGTTCTTCCGCAGTTTCATTCCTTCGGTCTCACGGTGCTTACGCTGATGCCGCTGGTGGTGGGTTGTCGTTCCGTCTACGCCGCCAAGTTCATGCCGAAGAAGGTTCTCCAAATGGCAAGGAAGCACCGGCCGACCGCGATGGTGGGAATCCCTTCGATGTTCAACGCGCTTCGCCTGGCGAAGTCGGCGAAACCAGATGATCTATCAAGCCTTCGTTTCACCGTCGCAGGTGGCGAACCGCTGCCGGATGCGGTGAGCGATGGTTTTCTCGAGACGTTCGGCATCCGGATCTGCGAGGGGTACGGTCTGACCGAGACGGCGCCGTGCACGAACTGGTGTCGCCCCGAGGAATACCGCCCCCACAAAGTGGGGAAGGCGATGCCGGGGATCGAAGAACGGATCGTCGGAGACGACGGAGAAATTCTGGGTCCGGAACAGGACGGCGAGATCCGGATCAAGGGGCCCAACGTGATGCCCGGGTACTTCAAGCGCCCGGAAGAGACGGCCGCAGCCTTCGATGAGGATGGGTTCTTCCGGACCGGAGACATGGGAAGAATGGACGCCGACGGATTCCTCTCGATCACCGGGCGGATCAAGGAGATGCTCATCATCGGCGGCGAGAACGTCTTCCCTCGAGAGATCGAGGAAGTGTTGGATCAACACCCTTCGGTCAAGAGTTCCGCAGTGATCGGGTCACCCGATGATTCTCGGGGTGAGGTGGCACTGGCGTTCGTGGAACTTGTCGACGACGCCGCCTTCGATGACAAAGCCCTGCGATCGCATTGCCGCGAGAAACTTGCCCAGTTCAAGGTTCCTCGTGAGATCCGATGCCTGAAGGAACTTCCTCGGAACGCGACCGGCAAGATCGTACGGCGGAGTCTGACGCCGGAGACGCCTACGGAGCTGTGAGGTTGCGCTCGAACGGTGCCGTTGCGTTCAGCATTCGCCCCAGAGCGCCAGAAGCAACCCGATGTCGGCGCCGTCGACGGCGCCACTCTCGTTGAGGTCCGCGGGGCACGCTCTGGAACACGGTCCGAATGCGGAGAGGAGCAGCCCGAAGTCCGCGCCGTCCACCTGTCCATCTCCGTTGAGATCGGCGATGCAGGGACAGGGGACGCCGAAGCAGTCGATCGAGATCTCGCCGCTTCCCATTCCGCCGTCCACCCCGCTGACCCGGATCCAGAGCTGCTCGCCGCAGGCGGCGCCTTCGATGGCCACGATGCTGGTCTCCACTTCGCACAGGAGATTATCGTCGTTGCAGGCCACTGGCTCGAGCGCATCGCAGCCGCCTCGGAAGACGTCGATGTTGGTGTTGAAGTCGGCGATGCCGCAGGTTCCGATCAAGAATGAGCCAGTGCAGGCGACTCGGTGGACGAACCAGATGTCGCCGCCCCGGAGATCTTCGTCGAGACAGGTCGATTCCGGTCCCTCACGCTCAGCGAGAAGTTGTCGGAACGGCGTCGATCCGAGGCCAATGGCCATCGCATCCGAGCAGAGGTCGTTGACCGGCGGGGGGCCGCCGCAATTCACCGCGGCGCTCACGGTGCAGTACGAATCCCAGGTCCAATCGCAGCAGATCGGATCGGAGAGGCAGACCAGCTCGCAGCATTCCGGATCGCCGCAACCCGGCGTTTGATGAGGAACCAGGCAGCCGATTGGATTTTCGCACGCCTCGCCGCAGTAGTCGATCACCTCGATGGTGGCCGCGTACACGGGGTCAGTGCATCCTGAACTCGACCCGACGGGGGTCAGGACCAGTTCACTCGGAACGGCGGGGATGCAGAGGAGCCCGCTGCTCGCCTGGCAACCGGCCGAATCGATCACCATGATCGGGGCTTCATCACATCCGGCAGGTCGAAGGCCGAGCGAGGCGCCGGACGCACCGAAAGAGATCCGGACCCGGACTTCTCCGTCGAGGTCAAGGTCGAATTCGGCGAGGTCGATCGCATAGACATCGACGTCGTCGGCGTTCCGGAACGTCCCGACGAAGCGGCGGCCGCGCACGATTGTCTCGGGCGTGCCGCCCTCGCATGGATCGTTGGTTTCCGATTGGCAGGTCTCGGCCTCGCTCTGATCGCCCGACTCGGGACTCACCGTGCAGGTGCCGCCGCACACGTTACCGGCGAGCAAGACGCACACGAGGTCCCAGACCTGAGTACAACAGGTGGGATCGACCTCGCAGACGGCGTTGCAGCAATCCTCGTCGGCACAGGCGGCTGATCCGTTCACTTCGTCACAATCGCCGCTATCGGGATCACCGCAGGTTCCGTCAGTCGCGTCGCAGACGGCACCGGCGAAGAAGGCACAGTTCACATCCCAGGTCGTCGAGCAGCAGAAGGGATCGACCACACAGACCGCGTCGCAACAGGTTGCGTCCTCGCAGCCCGGTGATGGATTTGCGTTGAAACACGAGCCGCTGACGGTGGCGCCGCAGAGGCCGACACACGTCGCATCCGCGATTTCCACGCAGATTGTGTCCCAGTTCTTGCAGCAGAACGGGTCGGCCAGGCAGACGGCCTCGCAGCATGCGAGGTCGTTGCAACCGGGTGTCTCATGGGGAGAGAGGCAATCCTCCCTGCCGGGACAGACCTGCGCATCGGCGGTGGTATTTAGGCCGACGGCCGCGAGGACGGCGAAGAGTACGAAACCGATGGAGATTGGACGCATACAGTTCATGGGCGAATAGGACTTCTAGTCAGCGGTCGGAGTTGGACGCTCGGCGAGGGGTGCGTCGAGGGGGATTGCCGAGATTGAAGGCTCGCGGGACGAGGTGGTGGGGTACGGCCAGAGGTGGGGATGGTTCCCAACTCTCCGACTATAGACCACGAAGGAGTTGATTCCTAGAAATTCAACCGTCTTGCGGCATCAATAAAATCGCCCCTCGGCCGAAACCGAGGGGCGATTGTTCTTCAGATGAACCCGCTGCTGGAACGGGGTTCGGTGGTCGTGCCGATCAGGGGCAGATGCCCCAGGCGACGAGGAGCAGACCGACGTCGGCTCCATCGACCAGGCCGTCGTCGTTCAGATCTTCGGCACAGCCGGAGCACTCGCCCCAGGCCACGAGCAGAAGTCCGAAGTCAGCACCGTCGACGAGTCCGTCGTCGTTGAAGTCGGCGGGACAGCCGCCTCCGCCGCCACAGGATTCGCCACTCGCACTGATGTCGAGCGTTGCGATGCCCTGTCCGGCGGCGCTGTAGGAGCCGATCCGGATCAGGTAGGTTTCGCCGCAAACCGTGGCGAAGGAGACTTCGGAGAGGAGGCCGCACGTGTCGTCGTTGCAGGCGATCGGATCTCCACCTTCGCAACCGTTGTCGTAGACCGCCATCTTGGTGTCGAAAGTGGCATTTCCGACCGGGCAGAACGATGCAGTCACGGATCCGTCGACGGTGGCGTCATAGTAGAACCAGACGTCGTTGAAGATCTCCGGGTTGCCGAACTTGGCACACGCTTCGGGAAGCAACGGTCCATCGGTGCTTGCGGCGATCGTGGAGATCCCGGTCTGGCCATCAGTGATCTCGCTTGCGTCGGCACAATCGTTGTTGGGCGGCGGCACGGGGCCACCACCACCGGTTCCGATGGTGAGGATTCCGTTACCGCTGACGCCATTACCCCAAGCACCGACCTGGAGGATGACTTCCTCGCCGGCGGTCAGGCCGCTCAACGAGAGCAGTGACGTGTAGCCGGTGCAGTTGAGGTCGTCATCGTTGCAGCCGAGCAACGCACCGTCACAGCCGGCGTATGCCGCAAGACGAGTGTCGAAGCTGGCCTGGTTGCAGGTCGAGAAGTACCAGTCGCCGTCCGAAGGCACCGTCCATGACATGTAGATGTCGTTGTAGATGGTGCTGGAACCGTAGCTCTCGCACGCCGTGGGAAGTGCCGGACCGTCGGTCGAGGCACAGTCGGTGCTGAAGTCGAGGTCACCCTCGAAGGCTCCGAGAACGATCGCCTCGTCGCAGGTATCGCCTTCGACGAAGGCGGGTTCCGCGGTGAGCGTGGCTCGATAGGTGTTGACGGCACCCGACCCGCACGGAACGCCGTCGAAGCCGTTGGCGGCGACGAACACACGGTACGTGCCGGCATCGAGACAGGCCGTGTGAACGGCCGGGCAGGCGTCATACGCGGCGCCGATCTGGATGGCGGGCGGGCATTCGGGGCTCAGGAAGAAGAGGACCAGAGGCACGTTGGACTCGACCGACCAAGAGAGACGCGAGCGTTCCTTGATCGAGAAGTCGAACCAGTCGGTGTCGCGGGTTCCGCCGGAGGCCCAGAGGCTGCCACAGACGGTGTCGCCGACGGCGATCTGCTGCGAGGCGTTGCCGCCCGATGGATCGTTGCAGCCACCGTTGAGGTCTTCGCCGCAGAGTTCGTTCTCGGGAACGTCGGTCTCCTCACAGTCGAGAATGCAGCCGGCGAGGCAGGCTTCACCTTCGCACACGGTGAGGTTGCCGTCACCGGCGGAGTTGGCGGCGAAGCCACCCAGCTGGATGTAGTAGGTCGTGCCGGCGGTGACCGGAACCACCATGAAGGACGAATAGGCAGCGCATCCGAGGCCGTCATCGTTGCACGCCACGAACTCGAGGTTTTCGCAGTCACCGGTCCATGCCGCGAGACGCGTGTCGAAGGACACGTCGTCGCAGGTGGCGAAGGTTGCGATCTCGTCGGTGGTTGCCGTCCAGGTGTACCAGACATCGTTGAAGAGCGTCACCGAGCCAAAGCTCTCGCATTCCGCGGGAAGGTCGGGGCCGCTGGTGGTGGCGCCCAGAGTGAGGATCGGGGTGACGGAGTCGCCAGTGCCAAGATCGATGGCGTCGACACACTCGTTGTTCTCGGGGGTGGGGCCGTCGTAGCAGATGATTTGGGCCGCATCCGCGCAGATGAAGTCCCACTCGGTGTCGCAGCAGTAGGGGTCGGCAGCACAGACGTTCGAACAGCAAGTGAGATCGTCGCAGCCGGGAGTGCCGTTGGCTTCGTAGCAGTCGCCGGCAGACGGATCACCACAGTCGCCGCCGCCACCGCCGGCGCAGAGCTCGATGGCGAGGTCAGCGCACGTCGTGTCCCAGACTTCCTTGCAGCAGAAGAGGTCCACGTCGCACACTGCCAAGCAGCAGGCTTCGTCGGCACAGCCCGGGGTTCCATTGTCTTCGAGGCAATCGCCCGACTCCGGGAGTCCGCACGAAGAGAGATCATCGGCATGGCTGACGCCATTCGATGCGAGAAGAACGCCTGCGGCGATCGCGAGGCCACTGAACCAGTTGCTGTTGAGCATCTCTTTTGAACTCCTGAGGGGCGAAATTTCGACCGAAAAAGAGGTAATCGAACTCGAACCCGCGAGATCTCGCGTGGAGATCGCGGGCTTCCTGTACTCACGAGAATACCCTCGTTTCATCATTTTACCAGCGTCCGTTTGTCTGTATTCGGGGAAAGGAAGGGCCGACCAAGAGGGTGGCAGCCCGGTAACATTCGAGATGTCACGCTCGAAATCGGTTGTTCCGAGGCGTGAATCCCTCGTTTTTACTCTTCTGGAGTCTCAAATGCCTCTTTCCGTCGGTGATTTCGCCCCCAAGTTCAGCCTGCCCGAAGGTCCGGGCCAGATGGTCGATGTTGGTGCCGAATTCGGTGCCGCACCCGTGGTCATCCTCTTCTTCCCACTTGCCTTCAGCAGTGTCTGCACCGAGGAATTCTGTGCCGTGCGGGATGACTGGTCAGCCTGGACCGATCTGGGCGCCAAGGTTTTCGGCATCTCGGTGGACAGTCCATTTGTGGCTCCCAAGTTCCGCGAGTCCGAAAATCTGCCATTTCCGCTCCTCAGCGATTTCAACAAGACCGTGGCGGCCGAGTGGGGGGCGCTCTACGACGACCTCATGGGTTTGAAAGGCGTCGCAAAGCGGGCCGCGTTCGTCGTCGGCACAGACGGCAAGATCTCTTACGCGTGGGTCAGTGAAGATGCGGGTGTCAAGCCCGACCTCGCCGCCGTGAAGGCAGCCGCCGCATCCTGCAGCACGATCGGCTCTTGAGTCGGTCGGACTACCGGCTTCGCTTCCCGAAACGGTTCAGGAACTCCGCCCTTGATCTCCCTTATGGGGTCGAGGGCGTGTTCACGTCTACGGGCATTCCGGGGCGGAGATCTCTTCAATCGCCAGTGATTCCTACGGGCGTATGGCGACCTCGCGTTTTCTGGTCAGTGATGACATTCCTCAGGCCAAGTGTGACCGCCCGCACGAAGCGAGCTCTTGGCGTGTCGTCCTACCGGCGTGCTCGGCTCAGCGGCGTCCCGAGTGGAGTTTCGCGCCGAATTCCCCATCCTTGGGCATGACATCCATGACATCCATGACATCCATGACATCCATGACATCCATGACATCCATGACATCCATGACATCTTTGCCGTCCGCCTCGGGGCCAGATACGACTCGCCGATCACTTTGGCTCTCCGACCCCATCCGCGAACATTGCCGCCGTTTCTGGTGTATCAACGG
>JAPKCC010000167.1 GCA_028823105.1 Phycisphaerales bacterium
GTCGCGAGATCGAGGATGCCGGTCAGAAAATTCACGTCGTTGAAACTGAACACGTCGTCCGCGACCACTCCGCTGGTTCCCGCGAAGGTCTGCTCGCCGGTTGCATTGAAGTCGCCGTTGAAGTCGAACCCACCGGCGTTCGCATTCCAGATGGTGTCTTCGCCTGCGGTGGTCACGCCGTTGATCTCGACGACGCCGCCGTCGGCGAGGATCGTGCCACCGTTGGTCGTGAAGCCGCCGTCGATCTGGACGGCGCCGCCTCCCGTCAGATCGAAGGTGAGACTGCCGATGGCGGTCACGTCGATCTCGAAGAGAAAACTTCCGGCGTTCGGATTAATGGTCGCACTGTCATTAAAGGTGAAGGACCCGGTGTCGCCGAGCGATGAGAAGACAATGGCGCCATCGGAACTGTTGTTCAGTCCACCGATGCCGATGATCAAGTCATCCACGTTGATGTTGGTACCACCGATGATGTCGATGATTCCGCCGGCGAAGTCTGGATAGCCCCCTGGAAGGCCGGGATTGGTCCAGTTGAGTACATCATTGAATTCGTCCGAGTTGGAGCCGTCGTAATCCTGCCCGGCGGCGGCGAGCGTCATGCTCCCGATCGCGGCAAGCACCGCGGCGGCTCGGAGTCCGGGGAAACGGCTGACACCTCGGTTGGAGGCGAGTCCGGTGAAATCGATCGATTGGACGCTGGACGGCATGCTGGCATTCCCTAAGTGGGGCTGGAACGAAGGTTTCTTTCGCTTCTCGAAGAGGAATCAACGCGACGAGCGACCGGAAAATCCGGCACGTCGTCGCTGATTCATCGGCCACCCGAAGTGGCACTCCCCACAGTTCCTGACCGATTCAGGTCGTATTCCCGGTCCTCTCGGTGTGATCGGCGACCAGATCACGCTGAAAGCGGGGAATCGCCGGTCCTGCTCGTTGACGCACCGCGGCCCTGGCCAGTCTCCTAGTGCGCCGGAGACACGCTTCTCATCGCCTCCATGACGCTTAGATCGGCAATTATTGCGCCCATTTCACGGGTCGGTCACTTCACCTGCGACATCGGTATCGGCGTCCGATTCCGGGCGGAGAGGACGGCGGCTTCCAGAACCCGCTGGGTCTCGAACGCGTCGACGAAGTCAGGCATCGGGACCTCGGGATCGCCGCCGGCGAGCATCTGATCGATGTCCGCCGCCTGGGAGACGAACGCGTGCTCGTAGCCGAGACCGTGCGCGGCAGGCCAGTAGGCGTGCACATAGGGATGCACCCCCGCCTCCGTGCACATGATCCTGCTCCAGCCTCGAAGGCCAGGTTCGAGGGTGTGATCCCACCACTGGAGTTCGTTCATTCGCTCGAAGTCGAACTTGAACGACCCAAACTCGCCGTTGATCTCAATCGTGTTGCGATTCAGATTTCCGGTCGCGACCCGCGTCGCCTCGAAACTTCCGATCGCCCCACCCTTGAACCGGGCGAGGAAGAGCAGGGCGTCGTCCACGGTGGACTTGCCGGTCCGTTTCCGGCCGCCGCTCGAACTCTTCGTCCCCTTGATCGCACTGCCGGCCTGCTCGACCAAGTCACGCTGCTTGACGAACGTCTCCTGCACCGACCCGACGACCTCGCTGACCTCGTCTCCGGTCAGAAATCGTGCCAGATCAATGATGTGGGCATTGAGATCGCCGTGCGCACCAGACCCGGCCTTCTTGGAGTCAAACCGCCAGACCAGTGGCGTATCGGGGTGACCCCAGTCCTGAAGGTAGGACGCACGGACATGGAAAATTCGACCGAGCCGGCCAGATTTCACCAAACGGTGGGCGTAGGCGATGGCAGGAACCCGCCGGTAGTTGAACCAGACGAAACTCTGCGTCCCCTTCCGAGCCGCCTTCTTCGCGGCGTCTCGCATCAACCGGGCATCGTCCAGCGTGCCGGCCATCGGCTTCTCACAGGCGACGTGCTTCCCTGATTCGAGAGCGGCAATGGACATCTCCGCGTGAAGATGATTCGGGGTGCAGACGTCGATCAAATCGACGTCTGGATCACGGACCAGAGACTTCCAATCGCCCGTGCTGGAGGACCACCCCCACTGCTGGGCGAATTTCTGAGCTTGCGCGACGTCTCTTCCACACGCCGATCGCATCACCAACGGTCTCGGGAGATCGAAGAAATTCCCCGCGGATCGCCATGCGTTCGAGTGCGCTCGACCCATGAAGCCCGTTCCGAGGACGGCGACGCGGAGTTCGGCCTTCGTCTTCAAGCCCTTGGCGGTTGCCCGAGTGGTGCGTCTTCGCGTCGTCTTCTTCTTGGCCATCTCTGTGATTCTCCTGGGAGGCGGGTGGACGTCCTCGTCAAGGTTATCCTACTGGCCGACGCGGTCTCGATCCGCGGCTCGTCGAAGCAAGGACCCTCCACATGCCCATCGATTCGTTCGCCGCCCCTTCCCACGACCTTGATGCCCGCCTCGACCAGTTGACCCGGGACCTGGCGACCGAACGCAAACGCCGACGCCGCCTAGAGAAGGGCGTGCTCGCACTCGCGCTGGTCGCGATCGGCGCCGGAACGATCGCGGCGTCATCACTGCAGACCGCCTCTGAGGTGGTCCGAACCAAGCGGCTCGAGATCGTCGACGAAAACGGTCGCATCGTCGCACTCGCCTCCGCCGCGAAGCATGGTGGCCGGATCGACCTCTGGGATGACGCGGGAACGAACTCCGCTCGCCTGGGCGGCAACGGTACCGGCGGCGACCTCGCCCTCTGGAACCGAGCGGGCGAACAAGTGGTCGCCGCGTATGCCGATGGGACTGCGGGACGATTAGAAGTCAACACCAAAGGTGGCGCGGTCGGCGTCGCGATCTCTGCCGATGATCGAGGCGGCCTGCTGACCGTGTCCGATGGCAACGGCGAATCGGCGGCCGAGATCCGATGCGGGACGGACGGCGGGGAGTTCGCCGCGGTCACCGCCGGACAGGACACCGCGCTGCTTGCCGCTCGCAACGACGGCGGCCGGCTCACCCTCCTCGACGCAGACGGTCGAGAATCGGCCA
>JAPKCC010000168.1 GCA_028823105.1 Phycisphaerales bacterium
GTGGTCGCGATGATCGGAGACGTGACCTCCTTCATCGCCTTCAAGGTCGCGTCCCTTCGAGAGAGTCCGGCCTCGAGCTGCCGCTCGACGTTCTCCACGACCACGATGGCGTCATCGACCACCAAGCCCACCGCGAGGACCAGTCCCAGCAGCGTCAGGGTGTTGATCGAAAAGCCGAACATCGCGAGTGCCGCGAACGTGCCGATGAGGGAGACGGGGATCGCGATCACCGGGATCAGCGTGGTCCGCCAGTTCTGAAGAAAGACGAAGACCACAATCACGACCAGGACAATTGCTTCGAGCAGCGTGTAGACGAGCTCCGTCATGCTGGTGATCACGAAGTCGTTGTTGTTGTGGGTGATCGCAAACTCGACCCCCGTGGGTAGCGTCGGCGCTAACTCGGCGAGCAAAGCTTCCACGTCTTGGGACAGTTGAAGTGCGTTGGTGCCAGGCCGCTGGAAGACCATGATCGTCGCGGTGGATTCGCCATCGAGCTTGGTGGTCTTCTGGTAGTTGACCGCGCCGAGCTCGGCGCGACCGATGTCCTTGATCTGCACGATCCGGCCGTCATCACCCACCCGGACCACGATCTCTTCGAAGAGTTCAACTTCCGGCAGCTGGCCGATCGCGTTCAACTGGTATTGGAACGCCGCCTCGCCGGGCATTGGCGGTGAACCGATGATCCCGACCGCGCTGTCGTAGTTCTGGTACTCGATCGCCTCGATCACCTGAGAGACGGGGATGCCCATTGATGCGAGCTTGGGTTCGTCCAGCCAGATCCGGACCGAGTAGAAGAGCCCGCCGACGTTGTTGACCGAACCCACGCCGTCGAGGCGATACAGCTCGTCGATGAGATTTATCTGCGCCCAGTTGTCGAGGTACTTGTCGTCGTAGTCCCCCGTGGTGTCATGGAGGTTGATCACCATGTTGATGTCGGGCGAGGCCTCGTCGATCGTGACCCCGATCTTCTGGCTCGTCTCCGGGAGCTGCGAGAGCGCCGTCTGCACTCGATTGAGAACTCCGACCGCGCCGATATCGACCGGATATCCGATGTCGAACGTGACCGTGATACTGCTGGCGCCATTCGAACTCGAGTTGCTCGACATGTAAATCATGCCGTTCACGCCGTTGATCTGCTGTTCGAGCGGTGTGGTCACGGTGTCCGAGACGACTTGCGCGCTGGCCCCGGGGAAGGAACTCGTGACGGTCACCGTGCCGGGGACGATGTTTGGGTACTGGGAAATCGGCAGGGTGAGAATCGCGACGACTCCCGCCACCACCATCAAGAGGGCGATCGAGCAGGCAAAGATCGGACGGTTGACGAAGAACCGGATCATCGGCGTCGGTCTCCGTCGGCACCAGGGTTCTTCACGATGCAGCTCCGGTCGCGGGGGCGGACTTCTTCTTGGCCTTGGCCTTCTCCCAACCGGCGAGGGTCACGATCGAGGCGTGAACCGCGGCGCCCTCCCTCAATCCAGTCGAATCAGCGGCGACCACCACCGCGGTTCCGGCCGCGATTCCCTCGACCACTCGGAGGCCGTTCCAGAGCACGCCCGTCGTCACGTTGCGCCGGGAGATCTTGTCGTCCTTGATCAACCACACGAAGGTGTACTGGGTGTCCTTGAAGATCGCTTCATCCGGAACGACCACGCGATTCGGGAGCATGCTCAGTTGGACCTCGACGCGGGCGTAGGTTCCGGGAAGGATGTCACCCGACGGGTTCGGGAATTCGGCTCGCGCCAGAAAGGTCGAGGTGGACGGGTCGACGGTGTTGTCCACAAGGTCGACTGATCCTTCGAGGCCGCGGGGCGAGGATCCGTTTTGATCAACCGACACGGTGACGGGGACCGACCCCTTCTGCCAGGCAGCGAGAAACGCAGCGCTCTCGGTGGCGGGCGGTTCGAAGGTGATCCGCATGGGATCGACGGTCACCAGTTCGGCAAGGTTTACATTCGATCCGGGGCCCACAAGATTGCCCACATCGATGAACCGCTGGCCGATCCGTCCGGAGAACGGGGCGTTGACCGTGGTGTAGGACAGATTGATCTTCGCGATTTCAAGATCCCCGGCGGCTGATTCGAGGAGGCCATCGGCCTCGGCGGCCGCAGCGGCGATCCGATCCCATTCGGAGGCCGAGATGGCCCCGGACTCTCCGAGCGGTTGGTTTCGTGCAAACTCGATGCGGGCGTATGCCGTCTGGGCGACGGCTTCGTCCATGCGGCCTTGAGCGCTGGCCACCGCGGCTTCGAAGGGGGCTCGTTCGATGGAGAAAAGCGGGTCGCCCTTGGTGACCATGCTTCCTTCTTTGAAATGCCGAGCGTCGAGATATCCTGTGACGCGGGCGACGATCATCACACTCTGGACCGCTTGGGTGGTACCCGGATAGCGGCGAACATTCGGCACGGACCGAAGCTCGGCGGTGATCGCCTCGGCGATCATTGGCGCCGGTTCCTTCGGTTTCGTGTCGGCCGCTCCGCAGCCGCCGAGGGCCATGGCGGCGAGCGTGAAGGCGAAGACTCCGCCCCGGTGGGGGATCAATCGTGAAGGAACCGGTCGGCAAGGCATCAGGATTGCTCCCCATCGTGCATGAGTTGTTCTTCTTCGCCCACCACTTGGGCGCCGGAGGTGTGTTCGGTCATCACATCCCAGCCACCGCCGAGCGCCTTGTAGAGCAGAACGGCACTCGCCGCGACCTGTCCGTCCGCGACGGCGAGTGCCTGTCGAGCGGCAAGCAAATCGCGTTCGGCGGTGAGCAAGGTGCCCAGGCTGTCGACGCCTCGACGGAATCGGTCCGTCGCGAAGTCCATCACCCGGGCGTAGGCGACTTCGGTGCGTTTCAACGCCGCTCGTTCGAGCGTCGATTCCAGATATCCGGTGAGCGCGTTCTCCACGTCCTCGACCGCATCGACCATCGTCGACTGCAGCTCGAGCAGTGCCTGCCGAGCCTCTTCGTTGCGAAGGTCAACCACCGCTTCCAGCCGTCCGGCGGTGAAGATCGGCCAGCTGAAGTCGAT
>JAPKCC010000090.1 GCA_028823105.1 Phycisphaerales bacterium
TCTTTCGGGTCGCTTTTTTCTTCTTAGCCATGGACATGGCTCCTTGTAGTTGCGCGGTCGGAGTGTCGGAGTAGAGTGGCCGGCGCAACGGCGCCCACTCGTAAGAAATTTGTACCCTCTTCGGACACATATGGGAAGAACCTTGACAAAAAACGTTGACGATCTCCTCGAACGAGGTCCGAGCAGGGTCCGACTGTGCTTGGTTGGCGCCGAGGGGCGACTCGGCCAAATCGTTGCGGAGCTGGCCTCTGAACATGACTGCAAGGTGGTTGCGACGGTCGGCCGACACGACTCGACGCCTCTTCCGGACGGTCATGAGCCGTTCGATGTCGTCGTCGACGTGTCGTCATTAGAAGGCGTTCATCGATCGGTGAAGATTGCCGAAGCGCATGAAGTGCCGTTGTTGGAATGCGTCACGGGATTGGATGAGTCTGCAAAAAACGCCCTTATGAGGGCTGAAGCAAAGATTCCAGTGCTTCAAGCGGCGAACACCGCCGTCGGGATAGCGATTCTCCGAGTCGCACTTCGTTCCATCGGCCGGCTCACCAAATCATGGACCGTGACGATTTCGGAGACGCACCATGAGCAGAAGGTTGATCGGCCGTCGGGAACCGCGCGACGCCTGGCGGAGGATCTTCGAATCAGTGGGAAAGACATCGAAGACGACGATGTCCTCTCGAAACGGGTCGGCGAGGTCGTGGGGGAGCACGAAATAATTTTTTTCGGCGAGGACGAGGTAATTACGTTCCAGCATCAGGCGCTCGATCGCCGCGTCTTCGCCCGTGGCGTGCTTCGAGCCGCATGGTGGCTTGCGAAGGGGCACCCGCCCGGTCGATATTCGATCGAGGACACGCTCGGAGATCTCGGTGATCAGCCAGGGATCATTGGTTGACGAGATCGTAGAGCGCTCGCGTGGCACTTCTAGAGGCCAGGTCAGGCACGCGAGCTCGAAGCGATCCGGAGTTTGGATTGAACCACCACGCAGCCTGACTCGGATGAGTGATGGAGATCTCACTCGGATCTTGGCGTCTACCGACTGATTCCGGAGCGATTTCGATCCAGGGCTGCTTCGCTGATGTGAACCATGCATTTTGAGGAAGCGGGCTGAACCACTTCGGATCGACGCGCTGAATCCAGCCAGTTCGAGAGACGGATGCACCGGCTAGAGCGCTGCGCAATCGAATTTCAGCGTGGATTCGGTCTTTGGCGAGCCGGGTGGATTGGGTGAGTCGATCTTCCTGCCGGGCATCGTCGTAGATCCGCCAGCCTCCAAGGACCAGCAGCCCTGCCGCGAGGATGGTGAGCACGTTAAGCGTCGATCGCATGAGGAACTCCCTTCCAATTCGTCGCCAGGGGCGAGTCTGGCAGCGGAATCGACAAGATTCCGGATTCCAGTCATCAGCCCGAACTTCGGCGGTCGAGTCTCGGATTCGGAGTCCGACAGGGCAAGAAACTTCTTTGTTCTTTGGGGTGGATTCCTTCCGGTCACGACGTCTGGAGCGATCGTGCGGGCAGAACGACATCGGGAGTCGACCACTTCCGGAGGGAATGAGCGACGAACCACCATTCCGACGGGTACCCTTCCGAGTCGATGAAACAGGCTTCCAACCACCTTCGTACCTCTCGTCTCGACAACGGTCTCGAGATCATCACCGAACGAAATCCTTCTCAGCGTTCTGCCAGCGTGATCTGGCTGGTGCCTGGGGGGAGCGCGTGTGATCCACTCGACCGCGGTGATGGTTGGGGCACGCTTCTCTCCGAATACCTCATGCGAGGCTCCGGTGAGCATGACAGCCGAGGATTCTCGGATGCCATGGATCGACTTGGGATGCGCCGTTCGGTGTCCGCCGACACGTATCACCAGCACATCTCAGCCACGCTCGCCGGTTCTGATCTGCGTTCCGGACTCGATCGGCTTGTCGATCTTGTGCGGCACCCACGATTCCCCGAAGAGGCGCTGGCTCCGGTGAAGTCGCTCTGTCTTCAAGAACTGTCAGGACTCGAAGATGATCCAGCGAGTTTCGCGGCGGTGCGACTCGACGAGATTCGCTATCCATCGCCATTCCACCGACACGGTCTCGGGATCCAGCAGCACATCGAAGAGACCACGCCTGATGATCTTCGCGGGCACTGGGAGGAAGTGGCAAGGCCATCCGGTTCGATCCTCGCCATCGCGGGCGATGTCGATCACGATCGCGTGGTCGAGCAGTTGTCGCAGAAACTCGCCGACTGGACCGGAACGGGTCCGACGCCGAGCTTCGTCGGAGAACCTGTTGGGGGAACGCTCCGGATCGAGCGAGACACGTCTCAGGTTCATCTGGGAATCGGTCTGGAGGGGCCGATTGCGGCCGATCCCGATCATCTCGCATTTCGAACCGCCGTTGGCGTACTTGGTGGCGGGAGTTCCAGCCGCCTCTTCCTGGATGTCCGCGAACGACGTGGGCTCGCGTATTCCGTTTCGGCCCGGTACTCAGAGGGGTTTGCCCTCGGTTCCTGCACGATCTCCGCAGGAACGACGCCTGAGCGTGTCGCAGAGACCCTAGAACGCATCGACGCGGTCCTGGAGGAGTTTGATGACGGCCCACCAACGGACGAAGAGGTGCGGCGCATCGCCGTCGGCCTCCGTTCTGGCGGATTGATGCAGCAGGAACACGGCCCTTCGCGGGCTCGGCAACTCGCGCTGGACGTTTTTCGGCGAGGGACGGCTCGTTCGACCGAGGCCATCCTGTCGGAGTTCGATGCGATTGACGCCGATGATGTTCGGCGGGTGGCCTCCGAACGCATGGGTCCGGCGTGGCGATCGGCGGCGATTCGCTGCCTTCTTGGTCCGGCATCGGCCATTGCCGGATCGGATTGAGGACACCGATTCCCGATGGATCCGGTCTTGTCGGGCGGTCGTGGACGCCTCTGTGGACGTATACTCCGACCCTCATGGCACTCGAAACGTCCATCCTTGATGAAGGAACCCGAATCCGGGTGACCCAGCAGGTTCCCCAGACCAACGACGTCTGGTCAACCACCTGTGAAGGTGTCGTGATTCGGTATCGGCAGTCTCGGACGGGGTCGTGGTACGCCCATGCGAAGAATGATCGCCTCTGGCTCGACCGTCTCGAGATTCAGCTCGACAGTGGCGAAATCACGACGCTCATTCTCGATCATTACACACTGATCGAAGACCTGTCTGACCCCAGCCAGACGCCGGCGCCTCGAAATCCCACCGAGATGGAACTGGATGACCGTCACCGGCCTTGATCGTCACGCTCGACGTGCCATCATCCCTGCGATGCTCCTCTCAATGATCTGGAGCGTCGCGGCATGCACGCCCAACAAGACCAACCCCCGAACTGACCTTGCGTGGCCTTGGTGGCCGACGCAGATGCAGATCTCGGAACTCACTCGCGTGGGCCGACCTGATGCCGACGGCATCCGACCGCTTGAGGTGCGAATCCTCTTCACGGATGTGGATGGTGACCCGACCAAAGCCTGTGGCATGCTCGAGGTCGCGGTGACCCGCGAGGCGGAAAACGATGAGGCGGTGATCGAACGGCTGTCGCTCGACGATCGCGAGACGTCCATGGCGAACTTCGAGCCAGTGACGGGGTGCTACCTCGTTCCCATGAATCTCGACTTGCCCGGACTCGTCGAGGGACGGCGGCTCAGGATCGAAGTGGTCTACGAGGGCCGGGACGGCGCCCGCTTGACCGAATGGCGAGGGTTTGACCTGCCGTTTTCACTGTCGGACTGAGTCCGCATTCATCCGTCGATCAGACCCTTCTGTCGGTACTTCTCCTGATACTTCGAGTACAGGCGCTTCTGGCGATCACCGAGGTCGATCTCGCGACCATCGATCCACGCCCGCATCGGCGGGTGAGCGATGTCGAGCGGGTCGCCATCACAGAGGAAGAACGTGGCGCTGTGTCCTCCTTCGAGAGAACCAAGCCGATCACCGACGCCGATGATTTCCGCGGGCCCTCGAGTGATCGCATGCAGTGCTGCAGCGTGCGGGAGTCCATGAGCGGCCGCGGTCGCGGCATGATGGGCGAGGCCTCTCTCATGCGCGGGCTCGTCCTCGGCGGCAATCGCAAAGGGAATTCCAGCTTGATGAAGAGCCGAGGCGACCGTGAAGGGTCGATCGATCGCATGATGTCGCGCTGATGGGAGACGATGGACCTCGGTCAGGATGACCGACGCTCCGGCCTCCTTGAGCAGCGGGAGGCACTCCGCGGCCGCGCTGCCGCCGATGATGACCGGCCGAAACCCTCGCGCGGTCGCCCAAGCGAGTGAGGTCTCGATCTGGCCACGGGAGTCGGCGCGGATGAACACGGGGCGCTCCCCGCGTAAGACCGGTTGCATGGCTTCAAAGCGAAGATCGGTCGCGACCGTCGGATCCGCCGCCCGGGCATCGGCCCAGGCACGAGCATCGTCGAACCACACGTCGATCGCCTTGAGTCGGGCATTGATGTCGGATCGCTGTGCACCACCACCTCGCCGCATCCAGGGGGCGCGGACCGGCGCGGCCATGGGCCAGCTGACGATGACTCCGGCGTCGCGGACCAGTGCCAGATCCTCAGTCGTCCAACCATCCATTCTCAGAATGCTGGCCCGGCCCGGAATCGTCCCGCGCTGGGGCATTGCCAAGGTGTGGAGGATTCCCGCGGAGCGGGCCACCGGAATGAGATCACTGTCCGGGTTCACGGCGATCCAGGCGGCCGCTTCCGGGCTGCGATCGCCCGACTCGTTTCGATCATCGGTGGCTTCGACCTGCCCGACCTCGAGGAGTCCAATTTGACTCGCACTGGAGATGAAACCTGGCACCAGGCTCAAGCCTCGGGCGTTGATGACGGTGGCATCCTCGAGGATCTCCTCAGGTGGTGTGCCTTCGCCGACCGCGGTGATGCGGCCCGCGTCGAATCGAATCCAGCCACCGTTCACCACGGGCGGGTAATCATCAGAGACGGGATGGAGCGACGCATTGAAGACCACCAGGGGCCGCTCCTGCGGCGGCGCGGGAATCTGTGCGGACTGGGCCGAGGCGGTGTGGCCGACGGCCAAGACGGTCAACGTCGTGATGGCGAGATGCAGCAGCTTCATTGGGCTTCCTCCGATCCGAGAGTTTCAAGTCGAGCACGATCCCGGGCCAGCGTTCGAGCGAGTTCGATCATCGAAGCGGAACCACATCCGCATTCTCCGGCACGAATCGATGCGGGATCCTCTCCCCGAGCCACCCGCTCGAGCAGGACTTCCTCTCGATCCTGAAGCATCCGGGCGAGAAGACCGGTCGGTCGGTTTCCGCCGGGCCGCCCCAAGCCTCTGCCGCCAGGTCGTCCACCCGGTCTTCCGCTTGGTCGTTCACCGCGTGCTTCCGGGTCGTCTTCCGCTTTCGGTTTCTTCTCGCCTCCGCCACCGGCTTCCGCCAGCAAGAGTCCCCGTTCGGCCAGTGCCGAGGCGTGGGCATCGGAAGATTCTTCACGATGGTAGTAGCGAGCGCCGTCGATCCAAGTCTGCTCGCAGCGGGCATAGCTTGACAGAGGTGGCTCGTTCCAGAGGACGAAGTCGGCATCCTTGCCGGGTTCGAGCGAACCGACACGGGCGTCGATCTGCAGTTGTCGCGCGGGGTTAATCGTGACGAACTTCAAGGCTTCGTGGGGTTCGAGCCCACCCCATCGGACGGCCTTGGCGGCTTCGTCGTTCATTCGGGTGGCGACTTCGTCGTCATCGGAATTGAACGAGACGACCACGCCGACATCATGCATGAGTGAGCCGTTGTAGGGAATCGCATCCATCACTTCCATCTTGTACGCCCACCAGTCGCTGAAGCTACTCGCCCCTGCGCCATGCGCGGCGATCTCGTCGGCGACCTTGTAGCCTTCGAGAATGTGCTGAAGGGTTCCGATGCGGACGTTGTAGCGTTCGCAGAGTCGCAGGAGCATCAGGATTTCATCCTGACGATAACTGTGGCAATGGATGATCCGGTCGCCGTCAAGGATTTCGACGATGGTGTCGAGTTCGAAATCGGGTCGCGGCGGCGAGCGTCTTGCCTGCTCCTCCGGCGAGAGTGCGGCGAATCGATCACGAGCCGCGTCGTACTCGCGGGCAGCTTGGAAGGCGTCTTCGATAAACGCAGCCACGCCCATTCGGGTGTTGGGATACCCGCCACCACGTTTCACGTTCTCGCCGAGTGCAAACTTGATCCCCGGCTTGGCGCCCTTGAATCGCATGTCCTCGACGGTCCCACCCCATCGCAGCTTGACGACGGAGTTCTGACCACCGATCGGATTGGCGGATCCGTGCAACTGGTTGGCCGCCGTCAGTCCGCCGGCAAGCTGCCGGAAGAGGTCGATGTCATCGGGATCGATCACATCGCCGATCCGGACCTCTGCGGTATTGGTCTGAGCCCCCTCGTTGACGCCGCCGGAAATCCCCGTATGGCTGTGACAATCGATGAGCCCGGGTGTGACATGCATGTCAGTTCCGTCGATCACCAGAGTGTCCTGGTCATCGATGACCAGGTCGCGGCCCACCGCGACGATCTTCCCGTCTTGGACGAGGAGATCGGCGTCTTCCAGGATTCCAGCATCGGCACAGGTCCAGATCGTGGCATTCCGCACCACTACTGGGCGTTGCCGCGGAGGTTCGAGTCGGCCGTACATTCCCAGCGGAGTGGGGAGCCGTTCGATCGTCGCGATCGTGACCTCCGGTTCGTCGGATTCGCCGTCTTCCTTCGTTGCGTCTTCGTCTTTATTTGATTCTTCGTCTTCCTTCGTCGCGGCCTCTTCGTCCTCCGACTCGGGCCTCGCCTTCAACTCGAAGGGGACGAATTTTCCGCTCGTGGTCTGAAGCGAGCCGACGACGCGGTCATTGATCACCACGGCCGTCGCGATCACGTCGCCATCGATCCCGAACATCTTGCCGTCGGAGGCGAAACCGAGGCTCCGGCGAGAGAGTTTCGTGTTTCGAAGACCGCCACCTCGCTTGCCCTTCTGAGGTGACGACGCTTCGTCACCGTCGTCCATACCGGCCAGCCGGCTGCCGGTGACGCTTGCCGAGCCACCGCCGGGTCCACCGCTGCCGGTGCCGGTGAGTGCATCCCCGGCGATCTTCAGTTCCATGTTCGATGAAGGCCCCTGTTCCATCGAGATCGTCAGATCGAGTGTCGAGGCGGCCCGATTGAACCGACCCGCGACTTCCGCGCTGAACATCGGGTTGGTGATTCCTCCGGTGACCCGATCGTCGGGAGTGAGCTCGAAGGTCATGGTCATCGGGAGCTCGCCCATGTTCGGGATCTCGACGATGCAATCCCAGACGCCGGAGACGGGGTCTTCTCGGTCGGGAGTCTCGTCCTCGGGTTCGGCGTCCTCGGCGACTTCCTCACCGTCCTCGGGATCGGCATCGTCCTCCGAGTCCTCCTCTGGCTCGTCGTTCTCGGTGGTAATCGTGAGTCGATTGCGATCCGAGTCGATCGTCGCCTTCAGATTCTCTCGAACCGTTCCGTCGACGACGACGTCGAAGGTGCCGCCGATCATGAACTTGGTCGGGGCTTTGATCTCGCTTCGACGTCCCGCGACCCATACCTCGCGGACTTCGGTGCCTTCGACGAAGAGTTCCCCGTCGACGACCAGAAGGTTGGCGATTCTTCCTGGCTCGACCGTTCCCGCCAGGGATTCGATTCCGAGCAGACGCGCCGGGCGTGTGGTGACGCAGGCCAGGGCTTCTTCCGGCTTGAGGCCGGCGTCGATCGATTTCCGAACCGCCGCGTGGAACGACCCCGGGCTGTCGAGGCGATGCGTGGTCAGGGCGACGGGGATGCCCGCTTCGAGCAGACGCCTCGGATTCGAAGGGGCATGTTTCCAGGTCTGGAGTTCCCGGAGGGTGACCCGGTCAGCGGCGTAGGGATCCTTGACCTCCGGGGCTTTCGGGAAGTTCAGCGGGGTGATGATCGGAAGCCCGGTCGCCGCGATCTCCGCGGTCCGACGGAACTCCATGCCGGATCCGAGCAGGACCCCCTGAAGCTCGAACTCTTCTGCGATGCGCGCGATGCGGATCGCATCAAGCTCATCGCTGGCGTCGAAGACCATGATCTGACGTCCGTTGATCGCGTCTTGCAGCGCGTCGAGCGCGTCGGATTGTTCGGGGGGCTCGAGCCCGTTCGGATCATCGGCGAAAATGGATCGGTTGCGAGCGTGCCAGCGGGCTTCTTCAAGGGTCTGTCGAAGCAGGGCGACGGCGCCCATCTTCGAGCCCGGATATCCACTGCTGCCACCCCAGCCACCCTGTTCGAGCGCGGCGAACATCATTCCTCGATCGGTCAGCGGTCGTGCATCCGGATCGCGCTCGGCCAGAAGAACAATGGCCCCGTTCCCGCGAAGAATGCCGGACTCCGGCAGCACCTGGGCCATGGTGAAGCCTTGCGCTCGAAGAGACTTCCGTCCTTCGCCGTCGATCGTCAGCGCATTCCGCATGTCGATCTGCGGGACGATGCGGCTGTTCCAGTGGCTTCCCGCCCCGTTTCGAGCCTGATCAAGCGCTGGGCCGGGACTTCGCACGATCGAAGGATCGATGAGCCCGGCGTAGACGAAATGATCCTTGAGATCCCTCACTCGGTAGCCGGCAGGAACGTCCAGTTCAGTGCCGACCGCTTCGATCATGCCGTCACGAAGGAGAATGGTCGCGTTCTCGACCACCTCGCCTGGTCGCGGCACGAGCGTGACACCGACGATGGCGTCGCGTCTGACTTCAGGACTCCGGATGTCGTCAGGGGGTGGCGTGTGTTGAGCCACGGAAGCCGAAACGATGACGGATGGCACCATCAGGAGGAGGGCGACGAATGACAGGTAGTTCTTCACGGGTCTTCAGTTCCTTCGGGGGTTCCCCGGATCCGGGGAGCACATGGCGAGGCTCGATCTGCCAGATGGTAGGTCTCGTGCTCTCGACGGTTGCGATTTCTTGGATTTCAGCGAATAGGAAAATGAAAAGGAGCCGCTGTCCCGGGGGGGACGGCGGCTCCTGAATTCAAGGGTCTTTCGGTCTCAGGCGAGCGGTCTCAGGCGAGGGCATTGTCGATCATTCGGCTCATCGCGTGGTCGATACGGGCATCCGTGTCATAGGTGCCATCACTGATTTCCGCCTGAATACGGGCGATTCGACCGGTCGGGGCGTCGCTCTGGGGCTGAAGGCCGGCATATCGCTGGGCCTGCGCGGAGAGTTCGACTGCATCGGTATTCCGTCGCCCAAATCTGTCTGGAGCGGTGGATGTGGGGCGATTCGTGGGTTCGATATGTTCCGCCCGCTGCAAACGGGAGGCTGACGAACCAAGAGTTCCGGCGATGTTGGCGATGTCGGACATGGTGCTTGATACCTCTGCGGCGTTCTGATGGAGAAGCCGCGTGTCTGGGGTTTCGAAAACTGCTTCCTGATTGCTTCGCTACACGGCCTGAGGCGGGGGGGTTCGTTTGCCTCTCCGTGCTGACATTCATATCGTCGTCTTGAGCCAATTTACTTGAACGGTGTTCAATCGCGGGCCAAAAGCGGCAAACCTCTATCCCGCATAGACTTAGGTGAAAACCAGAGGGCTGGATCCAGTTCCTGGAATCCGCTCGGAGGCCTTGATGAAATCGGATCGAATCGGCATGTCCCGTAATCCCGTCGGCGGTGTTTCAAGAGGAGGGTTTTTTCGCGGACGTAGCGTTATTCGAGACCTCGCCTTGCCGGTCATCGCAATTACGTGTTTTTTTTCGTTTTTCCCGTTGGGATGCGGCGAGAAGACCGGGAAGGGGGCTTCCGCGATCAGTGGAGAATCTCCACGGCGGCTTGGAACGAGCGAATCGCTGTTGGGCGAGGGGGATGAGGTCTTCCTCGACGCCCGAACCGCGTCGATGATCGACGCAACCGCCCCCAATTCCCAAGTGGGAGGGACGGGCGGTCGCGGTCGATGGTCCTTGATGCTGGTGACGGTGGGTGGCAACAATCACCCGATGCAGGCTCAAGCCATCCGTGGTGAGATTATTCGGACCTTCCCGGAACTCAACAGCCTCTTCGTTCGCTCGACTTCCAAGGGGTCCACGATTTGGTACGGCCGGTTTAAGTCCGCCACCGAACCTGCCGCCAAGCAGACCCGTGAGCGAATCAAGGCCCTGCAGCGGAATGGTCAGGCCGCCTTTCCTCGCGCCTTCTTCTCAGTCCTGCCGGACGACTCCCCGATTGGGGATCGGGACATCCGGCAACTCCGATTGATGTACCCCGGAGTCAATCCGCTCTATTCGCTCCAGATCGCCTGCTGGGGAACCTTCGGAGGTGATCAGATCACCTGGGATGAGGTCCGCCGAGCGGCGGAGGCGAAGGTCGCCGGTTTGCGAACTCGCGGTTTCGACGCCTGGTACCACCATGACTCGGTTACCGAACTCAGCGTGGTGACGGTCGGTGTCTTTGATAATCGTGCGTACGACGGTCGAAGCACGCTCTTCTCGCCTGAGGTCGAAGCCCTGCTGAAGGACTTTCCGGTGCATCTGATCAACGGGGAGGACGTGATCATCGAGATCCGACCTGGAGATCCGTCGACTCGCGTACCGCAGCAGTGTCGGCTTGTCTCCGTGCCGGAGTTGCCGTGATCGATGATGCACCACGCGTGCCTGGATCGCGGAGCGATCCTCGGGGTCGCTTGCCGATCATCGGGCAGGATGTGGCGATCGAGGAGTTTCGGACGGCGTTGGCGAGCGGGCGGATTCCACAGGCGTGGATTTTCCACGGGCCTTCCGGCGTCGGAAAACTCTCCACCGCGATTCGATTCGCACGGTTGCTTCTCGAGGTCGAACCTGACTCCGAGTCGATTCGTTCCTTCTCACCACCATTGGATACCGAAGCAGCGGTCCTGATCGATGCGGGAACACATCCGGATTTGAAGGTGATCCGGAAGGAGCTCGCCGCGGACAGCGAGTCGACGCGTCTCCGGGCCTCCAAACAATCGAACATCCCCATCGGCGTCCTTCGAGAGCACATGCTCGGCGGCGAAGTGGACGGGAAGCACTTCGAGGCCGTGCACACGCGGACCCCGTACAAGGGCGTGCGTCGCGTGTTCATCATCGACGAGGCGGAGCTCCTTGATCAGGTCGGGCAGAACGTCCTCTTGAAGACGTTGGAAGAACCAGCCTCGCGGGTGATCATCATTCTGATCACCACCCGTGAAGAACGATTATTGGCGACCGTCCGGAGTCGCTGTCGGCGGGTCGCATTCCGAACCCTCGACGATGACGCCATGAACACTTGGCTCGAGACTCGATCCACGTCCCTCGCGGCAACCGGCTCGGAGTGGATCATGGCATTCGCGGACGGTCGCCCCGGGCGTCTCGAAATGGCTGAATCAAGCGGGATGCTCGCGTGGAGCGCGACCGTCGCACCGGGCATGGCGCGGCTCGAACGCGGTGAGTGGTCGTCGAACTTCGCGGACACCCTGTACGAACTCGTTGATGAATTCGCGAAGCAGGTCGTCAAATCAGACAAACGTGCGTCCAAGGAAGCTGCGAACCGGGCAGGGCTCGGGCACCTCACCGCGGTCATCGCCACTCGTCTTCAGGTCGGGCTTCGCGCGGCGGCGGAAGCCGGTGATGATCGGGCGACGGAACGATTCGCGCGTGCGACGGAGCGGATCGCCGATGCGGAGTTCCAGGTCGCGCGTCACGTCAACATGAAGTTCGTGCTGGCAGAACTGGTCGCGGGCATGGCCGAGGACTTTGGCGTCGGGGCGCCTTCGGGCGCGTCGTCGTGAACGGTCAATCCGACGCACTGGAGATCGAGCGAAAATGGCTGCTCCACTGTCTCCCCGAGCGACTTGATGGCGTTTCGGCGACGCTCGATCCGCAGGTCGAAGTGCTTGAAATCCGTCAGGGATATCTTTCGGCCGCGACAGACTCGGACTTCCAACGAGCGATCAACCATCCCCCGGATCCGGAGGAACCTCCGCAAGTCGGTCGTATTCGTAGCAATCGGTGCACGGATGGGACGACGCGATTCGAACACACGCTCAAGTCGGGGTCCGGGCTCGTCCGTCGAGAACTCGAACGGATCATCTCCGCGGCGGCCTTCGAAGCGGCCTGGCCCGGGACACTGGGCCGACGACTCGAGAAGACTCGATGGCGGATTCGTGAGGACGGTTTCATCTGGGAAGTCGATCGACTGCAGGAGCCTGCCGTGGTCCTGGCCGAAGTCGAGGCTCCGGATCAGGCCACCGTGCTCGCCATCCAGCCCCCGGCGTGGCTGGCCTGCTGTATCGATCGGGAAGTGACCTCGGATCCCGCCTACAGCAATGCCGAATTGGCCTTCCGGCAGGGCCTTCTTGGTGGCGACGCCGACCGGTCGGCTGGGCGAGCGGGCGATTGACTGGGTTTCAGGCCCGGATTCGCTACCATGCTCCGTCCCGTGAGTTCCCTCCAGTGAGGAAACCACGACCCCGATGGAGACCCGTTCCGTGTCCACTTTCAAGTGTGCGATCGTCACCCCCTCCGAGCAGATCATGGACGACGACGTCGTCGAGGTCGAATTCCCCCAGTGGGACGGACAGCGGGGCATCCTTCAGAAGGCGGCGCCCTTCGTGGGCCAGCTGGGAACCGGAAAACTACGGATCCGGTACGAAACTGGTGAAGACAAGGTCTTCTTGCTTGCTGGCGGATTCGCCGAGATGCATGGAGATCGAATCGTGCTGGTCGCCGACGAGATCATTCCGATTGCGATGCTGGATGCGACCGCCGCCCAGGCGCGATTCGATGCTGCGGTTGCGGCGATCGCCGAGCCCGGCACGCACAGCCCCGAGGCGAGAGAGCGGCTGGAGCACGAGCGACGGGTCGCCTCGGCATCCCTGGCACTCGCCAAGAGCAACTGACGGACCGAGAAACTTGCACCCGTCAATCAGGCGGGCAGCAGGTCAGCGCGGTACGCTCCGATCGGTGTGGACGTCCACACCGAAATGGCCGGATATCGATCGTGGGAAGTTCGCATGAACGACGACCAAGAGTTGATGCTTCGAGTTGAAGCGGTCCTCATGACCGCTGATCGTCCGCTGGGTGAACGTAAGGTCGCCACCATCCTCGACCTCCTCGGCGGTGACGCGGCGTCTGATGACTCCGAGGCGGCGAACGAAGAAGGTGCGGAAACAGGCAGCAAGACGTCTGGCCGTGGGCCCGTCGCGGACATCCGTACCGCTGTTGCGGCGCTCAACGAGGCCTATGAAGAGGCTGGCCGGAGTTTCCGGATCGAGCACGTCGCCGGTGGCTTGCAGGTACTCACCCTTCCCCAGTTCGCTGGCGATATCGCCCGACTCAAGGGTGTGCGGCAGCAGTCGAAGCTGAGCCAGGCGGCACTGGAGACCCTCGCGATCATCGCCTATCGGCAGCCGATTCTACGAGCCGATCTCGAATCGATTCGCGGCGTGGCGTGCGGCGAGGTGCTTCGAGGACTGATGGATCGCCGATTGGCCCGCATCGCGGGCCGAGCGGAAGTGGTTGGGCGACCGATGCTCTACGGCACGACACGCGAGTTTCTAGAGGTCTTCGGCCTTGCCAATCTCGACGATCTCCCGCAGGCGAAGGAACTTCGGCCAACCCCCGCGGTCAAGCCGAAGCCCTCGTCATCGAAGATCACCGAGACCGAATCGGGTGACGAGGACGTCGAAGCATCGGATCTCGAAGCATCGGATCTCGAAGCATCGGATCTCGAAGCATCGGATCACGAAGCATCGGA
>JAPKCC010000169.1 GCA_028823105.1 Phycisphaerales bacterium
GGGAGACCTGCACGAAGTGCCGCAGCCGGAACATCGCCGACGCCTGTCGGCTCAAAGGCCGATCGTGCCCGAAGTGTGGACGCGGGTCGTTTGAAGGTTCCGTGTCGTGGATCTCCTGATCTGCTCGGGAGAATAAGAAAACGCCCCCCGGTCGGAATCACCGACCACGAGGCGTGTTGGATTTTGGTGTTCGTATAAAACCCTTAGCACCCGCCGCCCGCACAAAGGAGATGCTCTATGCCACTGTTTGCGATTGCCGCCGTCCTAGTCTCGCTGTCGACTCCCCAAACCGATCTCCGGGGAGTTCCTGTGGCTGAAGCTTCTCCGCAAGCCGCAGCCGCACATGCTCAGACGATCATCGATGACCGGGTCGAGGCCGGACTCGCCCCTGCGATTGTGGTGGGCATAGTCCGCAAGGACGGCACCAAGGAGTTCTATTCCGCGGGCAGACTGAACGCGGATGGCACCAAGGAAGTGGATGCGAACACGATCTTCGAGATCGGTTCCATCAGTAAGGTGTTCACGACGCTGTTGATGGTCCAGATGGAGGAGAAGGGGGATCTCGAGTTCTCCGATCACGCACAGAGTTTCCTGCCCGCTGGTGTCACGATGCCAATCAAGGACGGGGGCTCCCCGCAGTCTGGAGAAACTCCGCCAACGCACATCACCCTGGAACATCTGGCGACCCATACCTCGGGACTTCCGAGAATGCCGAGCAACTTGAGGCCGAAGGATCCTCTCAATCCCTATGCGGACTACACCTACCAGCAGATGTATGACTTCCTCTCGAGTTACGAGTTGCAGGGAGAGATCGGTCAGGAGGAAGTCTATTCCAATCTAGGCATGGGATTGCTCGGTCACATCTTGGAACTTCAATCCGGAAAGAGTTACCAGGAGTTGCTCATCGACCAGATCTGCAGACCACTGGGCATGAACAGCACCACGACCAAGCCAAGGCCTCAAGATGCCGCTCGAGTTGCGGGAGCGCACATGGAAGTCACGCCAGTTTCAGCTTGGGACATCCCAACCCTCGCGGGTGCTGGTGACATCAACTCCACTGTCAGCGACATGCTCATCTTCACCGCCGCCAACATGGGGCAGATTGAGACTCCAATGGCGGGAGCGATGCGACGCTGTCACCTTCCACGTGTGACCTCTGCCAACTCGCCAATGAAGATTGGACTTGGGTGGAGTGTCCTGGGCCAGCCCGGACGTGAAATCATCTGGCATAACGGCGGCACCGGCGGCTTTGCCAGCTTCATGGGTTTTCGACCCGACACCGGCGAGGGTGTGATTGTCTTGAGCAATGCGAGTTACCGTGGCGTGGATCGTATCGGGTTCCACCTGCTGGATGACGACCACACGCTGGACAAGTTACTCAAGTTGGTCACGATCGATCCGCGTATTCTCTCCGACTATGTCGGAAGTTACTCGTTGAATCCCGATATGCAATTGACGATCAAGAGCGAGAACGATCAGTTGTTCGTCATGGTGCCGGGGCAGCCATTCTTTCCGGTATATCCAACTGGGCGTGACGAGTTCGCGCTCAAGGTGGTGGATGCCCAACTCAGCTTCGTCCGTAACCAGGAGGGGAAGGTTGACCGGCTCATCCTGCACCAGGGCGGTACTGATCTGGACTGCCTGAAGATGAACTAGGCATCGCCTAGACACACCTTTGGTGTCTCGCGGATTGGATTCTGGTGAAAGAATCGGGAGGGGCATCTATGGGCGGCGCATCAGGGACACAGGCCCCACGCACTCAGGAGTAGGCCGAGGTCGCCTCCGTCAATGCTTCCGCTTCCGTCAAGGTCCGCCGCGGGATCCGCGGTTCCCCAAGCGGCGAGCAGAAGGCCGAGGTCGGCGCCGCCGACCATGCCGTCACCGTTGAGGTCGGCCGGGCAAGGCACATCGTCGCTGGGAAGCACGATGACCCACGCTTCCTGGAAGAAGAACGCGTCTTCGTATCCCCAGCCGCAGATGACTCGACCGTCATCACTGATCGACTGGGCCGCGGCCAGCGTGAATGCTTCGGAAATCCCCGCACCGAGATCGTTGAGGTATTCCTTGAGGTCGACGTATCCGGACTCCGGAGTCCAGATCGTCGCACGGAACGACTGTCCGCCCCCGAATCCTTCCCTCTGAAAACCGACCACGATCTCGCCGTCCGCGGAGATATCGAGCGCGCCACCCGTCACCGGTGAAGCCAGAGGGGGAAGAAGACCGAGAAGTTCGAAACCTTCGCCCTCCCGGATCACGAACGCTCCGGAGTTCGAATTTCCGCTTCCGTTGGCGGATCCGACCAGGATGGAACCATCGCCATTGCAACCGCTGACTTCGCCGTACCCGGCGGTATTACCAAGCGTGCCTTCGAGGGGAAGGAACTCGTCCCACACCCCGGTCTTTGAATTCTCGTACCAGACGGCCGCTCGACGGGATCCGTTACTCGCCTGATCCCAACCGCCGATGACCACGCCATCGCCGGAGATCGTGTTCGCTCTCGTCGAGGAGGAGCCGAGCCGAGGCAGTTCGAACATGCCCTCAGCCGCCGACCAGAGGAACCCGCTGGCACTGCATCCGTCCCAACCGAGGCCCACGCATCGCTGACCGTCCGCGGAGATGTCATAGGCGCTCGAAAGACTCGAGTCACAACCCGAGCGGCCGAGACCACCAAAGATCGTCCAGACGCCACCTTCGTATCGGCCGGCCGAATTTCCGCCGCCGCTCGAAGTGTCGCCGATGATCCGACTGCCATTCGCACTCGCCGCGATCGCATCACTCTCACCGATGTCCGTGACGCCTTGGAGCGTCCAGATGAACGCTCCAGAGTTGTTTTGTCCGACCACGATGCTGCCGTCGCCGGACACACCGTTCGCGAGCCCGGAGGAGATCCGCTCGAAGTACACGCCTT
>JAPKCC010000170.1 GCA_028823105.1 Phycisphaerales bacterium
GCGCTGCTTCGCCGATGGGCAGAGGCGCTGGCAGGAGAGTCCATCTTCGACTCATGGCGCCGCTTCGCCGCGATCACGCCGGAGACCTGGGAGGCCGAAGCTGCGTCGACCACCGAAAAACTTCAGCGGCTCTATGCGACCGATGCAACCGCCGGGGACGGCACGATGGTTCGCAGCGGCGTGACGCCACGAGAGACGACGTTCGTGCGGTCGATGGTCGCCGGGCCACCGCCACGAAGTCTGGCCGCGGTGGCGGATCGCTGGCAGGCGGCGAGCAGCCTCGTTGTTGATACTTGGAACCGACATCGAGAGACGGCCAAGGGCGATGCCGCAAAGCAACTTCCAGACCCCGCGCAGGAGCGATTCCGGCTGGCACTGCTCGGCCCCGGCGGCGTGCTTCGCATGGGGCCCGATGTCGCCGACCACTATCCGGAGGAGCTTCGGGCGGAGATCCGGGAGTTGCAGTCGGAAGCCGACGAGCTGACAGCGTCAGCACCGCAGGCGATCGCCACCGGGATCGTGGTCGAGGAGGACGAGCCGCGGGATCTGCCGATCTTTGTTCGAGGTGATCACACCAACCGACAGGACGAACTCGTCCCGCGTGGATATCTCACGGTGCTGAAGGGTCGGGCGGTGAGTCCCGAGATCTCTGCGGCGGTGAGCGGGCGACTCGAACTCGCCGAGTGGATCACCGATCCCGAGCATCCATTGACCGCAAGGGCCATCGTGAACCGGGTCTGGGCTTGGCACTTCGGAACAGGGATTGTCTCCACCCCCAGCAACTTCGGACGTCGCGGCGGACGCCCGACCCACCCCGAACTGCTCGACTGGCTTGCGAATCGATTCGTCGAGAACGGCTGGTCCATCAAGGATCTCCATCGCCTCTTGATGAATTCATCCGCGTACCGAGTTTCCGGCCGTCCGGATCCGCACGCGGTCGCCGCCGATCCGGGCAACGATCTGCGATGGCGCCGGACCCCACGGAGGCTCGAGGCGGAACTGGTTCGTGACGCGATTCTCGAAGTTGGCGGTTCTCTGGACCGGACCGTCGGAGGAAGCATTCTCCGGACCGGAAACTTCGGATACGTGACCAACGATCAGTCGAGGAGCAACGAACGATACGGTGCTTTGCGGCGGGCGATCTACATGCCGGTGATCCGGAACGACATGTACGAAATGTTCGCCACGTTCGATTACACCGATCCGAGCGTCTCCTTCGATCGAAGGCCCAGCACCGTGGTGGCTCAGCAGTCGCTCTTCATGATGAACAGTCCGATGGTCGCGTCGCAAGCGGAGCATCTCGCCGGCGCGTTGCTTTCCGATCCGGCACTCGCTGACGATTCGTCCCGGATCGTCCATGCCTACGAAATCTGCTTCGCCCGTCCCGCCACAATGGTCGAGATCGAGCGGGGCCTCCGTTTCCTCGCAGAGTTGGAACCCGTGGTTGGCGAGTCGGCAAGGATTTCCTGGCCCGAGGACGAGTCGATGGACGGCTCCATGAATCAGGATCACCAAGCGGGGCTCCTCGGCACTCGTCACCACGCATGGCGAAGCTACTGCAAGGTGCTCATCGCCTCGAACGAGTTCATTTACGTTCGATAAGACCAGATCTGATGATCGACGACGGGTCCTTTTCGTATTTGTGAGTCTCGCCGCAATTCCGCGGGTACCCTTGAACAACCATGAGCGACTTCTGCGGCATCCGGCCGAATCATTCTCGACGCGACATGCTCCAGCAGTGTTGCGGGGGGTTCGGCGCCGTCGCGATGGCGGGCCTGCTCGCGGACGAAGCTCGAGCGGATGAACTGCTCAGTCGGCCCATGAAGGTGAACCCGTTTTCCCGCGGTCCGCTGGCGGTCCGCAGCCCACACTTTGCACCGAAGGCGAAGCGGGTGATCTTCCTCTTCATGCATGGCGGGCCTTCGCAAGTCGATACCTTCGACTACAAGCCGAAACTTCAAGCCGATCATGGCAAGGAACTCCCGTTTGCGAAGCCGCGAGTGCAGTTCGCCAAGACCGGCAGTCTCATGGCGAGCCCGTACAAATGGAAACAATACGGCGGCTCCGGGCAGTGGGTGAGTGAGATCTTCCCGGAGACGGCGAAGATGGTCGATGATCTCTGCTTCATCAAGAGTCTTCACGGATCAAATCCGGCCCACGGCGCAGCGCTGCTCAAGATCCACACCGGGAGCGAGAACTTCGTACGCCCCTCGATGGGATCCTGGATCACCTACGGCCTCGGCTCGGAGAATCGCGACCTGCCCGGGTTCGTCACGATCTGTCCCACGCTCGGGCACGGTGGCGTGAACAACTATTCGTCGGCGTTTCTTCCTTCGGCGTATCACGGAACCGCGATCGGGCACGCAGGCGTGAAAGCCTCGCAGGCCCGCTTCGAGCACATGACCGCGATGGGCGAAGCGGGCGTGCAACGGTCCGAGTTAGATCTGCTCAAGGAACTCAATCAGATCGGGCTGGATGAGCATGGTCCGAATGCGGCGCTGGAAGGCCGAATCGAGACCTTCGAACTCGCGTTCAGAATGCAGGGCATCGCCCCGGAGGTGATGGACCTTGGAAACGAAACCAAGGCCACCACGCAGATGTACGGGCTTGATGATTCGGTGACTGAGAATTTCGGTCGCCAGTGCCTTCTTGCTCGCCGATTCAGCGAACGAGGCGTTCGATTCGTCCAGTGCACCCATTCCTACAAGTGGGATCAACATGGAAACCTTGAGGCGGCGCACCGGAATAATGCACGCGAGGTGGACACGGGAATCGCGGCGCTCATCTCGGACCTCAAGAACCGCGGGATGCTCGAGGAGACTCTGGTTATTTGGGGTGGCGAGTTTGGAAGAACCCCGGTGGCGCAGGACGGAAACGGTCGAGATCACAACCCGCACGGATT
>JAPKCC010000091.1 GCA_028823105.1 Phycisphaerales bacterium
AGGGCGTGCGAGGGCGTGCGAGGGCGTGCGAGGGCGTGCGAGGGCGTGCGAGGGCGTGCGAGGGCATGCGAGGGCATGCGAGGGCATGCGAAGGCATGCGAAGGCATGCGAAGGCATGCGAAGGCATGCGAAGGCATGCGAAGGATGGAACCGTGGTCAGTCAGCACAAGGCCCAGCCAACCACTTCCTTTCCACCTCGGTCGAATTGGCGGTATTTCGCCAGAATCAAGTGGCTCCCGAGGATGGATCCCCCCGGATGACCACGCCGAGGCTCAAACCTGCGACAGCAGCTCGTTGCGCATCGCGAAGTCTTTCGAAGAGCGGGTCTACATTCGGTGCCTTCTCATCTGCAAACGCGAACCCGATGGACAGAATGACCGCCAGATCAATCTGATCCGCCGGTCGGGCGAGCGTGTACCCATCGATCTGCTGGAGTCGGGCGACGATGCCCGCTTGCTCAAGCCGGTCGAGCATGGCTCGAACCAGACGCAGATCCAGTTTCAACTCGCGAGAGACCTCGTCTGCTTCGGCTGGTCGTCCCTGATCAAAGGAGGTGGCCACGAATTCAACCACCCGGATGGCGATGGCGGGATCCACGAGGCCCTCTTCTTCGTCGGCCCGAGCGAGAACCTCGATATCCCGTCCGCGGAGCGTCTGGATGATTGCGGAGACCTCTAGGCCGAGAAGGACGAACATCCACATGAGGTACATCCAGAACATGAAGAGCGGAATGAGACCGAGTGAGCCGTAGAGTTTGTTGAGCGTGAGGGCATGTGCGGTGTAGATGCCCAGAAGGTTCTTCGCGGCTTCGATCAAGATTGCGGCGGTGAAGGCGCCGATCATGGCGGGCCGGGCTTCGACGGTCGTGTTCGGGACCCACATGTAGGTCATCACCAAGAGAAGCCAGAGGATCAAGGTGCCGGTGGCGAAGCGAAGGCTGGTGGTGAGCCAAGCCCATTCGGGGAGCGAGGATTCGAACGTAGCAAAGAGTCCGGTGAGAAATGGAACGGCACCGAGGAGCACCGCCGGAAAAGTGAGCAGAAACCAGTAGATCATCAGGCGGCGAAGCCAGGAGCGTCCTTTCGGGGCGCGATAGATCCGATTGAAGCCCTCTTCGATCGTCACCAGGACCCAGATCGCCGAGAACGCGACGATGATGAACCCGACCCAGCCGAGGGTCGACAGGTCGACACTGGATGCATTCGCCACGAGTCCCTGGAGCCAGCTGCCGAGGTCGTGGACATCCTCCGAGGTCGAGCCGGCAAGCGTGATGTCGGCAAGGCCGAGCTGGGCGATCAGACCTCCGACGAAGGTCGGGAAGTCGTCTCGAAGAAAGCTCCGGGCGATCACGGTGGCGACCACAAGCATCGGAACAAGGCCGAGCAGCACCCTGAACGCGAGTGCGGCGGCCAGGACGGGGGCTCGGTCCTCCGAGAGGTGCCGGTTGCAATAACGGAGCACTTCGAACCATCGGCGGGTGGTCCGCTGCATCGCGGTCAACTGGCCAATCGGCTGCGTGACGGCGCGTCGAAGCCATTCCAGAGCATTGCGGAGGGTATTGAGCATCGGGGGGGGTCCTGCAGCAGGGGTCGAGAGAGAGAAGGGGATCCGCGAGTCGTTCGAAGTCGGTTACCTCGGTAGAATGATCGGAATGCCGACACCACGCGCCCCAAAGAACCCCGAAACCAACCCCAAGGTCCGAATTCAGCGAGTTCTCGCAGAAGCCGGGATCGCATCGCGCCGCGCCTGTGAGGCCCTCGTCGAGGAAGGGGCGGTCAGCGTGAACGGTCGGGTGGTGCAGGGACTTCCCTGCTTCGTCGATCCGGAGTCGGACAGCATCCTGGTGAGCGGGCGACGGATCAAGAAGCCGCGTCGACACTATTACATCATGTTGTTCAAGCCGCGCGGTTTCGTCTGCACCTCCAGTGATCCCGAGGGCCGGAAGTTGGCGCTCGATCTTGTTGATCATCCGTCCGCGGTACGGCTCTTTTCAGTCGGACGACTCGACATCGATAGTTCCGGTCTGCTTCTCCTGACCGACGACGGTGAGTTGACGAATCGACTGACCCACCCGAGTTATGAAGTCCACAAAGGCTACGACGTCAGCGTTCGAGGCCGTGTGGAGGAGGAAGAGGTCGAGAAGCTCCGCAAGGGTTTGTATCTCAGCGATCGAAAGAAGGGGACGGCGACCCGCACCGCGGAGTCCGGAGTCACGGTGTTGCGACGCGACCGGGATCGAACCCGGCTCTACGTCGAACTCCGCGAAGGCCGAAACCGTCAGATTCGAAGGCTGATGGAACGCATCGGGCATCCGGTGAAGAGGTTGCGTCGAGTTCGATTCGGTCCATTGAAGTTGAAGGGGCTGGCGGTTGGAGAATGGCGGGAGCTCTCGCCTGTGGAACTCGGAACCCTTCGACGGGCATCGACCGCCGAGGCCCGTCGGGTCATTCATCGAGCCGTGGTCGAGAAACGCAAGAAGGCGAAGCGGAAGAAGACCGGTGCCGTGACGGTGATGGGACGGCCATTGAAGGAGGACCCGGTCAAGCGGGCCGGGAAGACCGCGTCGCCGCGGTCCGGAGGATCAAGGACCGGTTCCAAGACCGGTTCAAGGACCGGTTCAAGGACCGGTTCAAAGTCGACTTCAAGGACCGGTTCAAGGACCGGTTCAAAGTCGACTCCAAGGACCGGTTCAAGGACCGGTTCAAAGTCGACTCCAAGGACCGGGGGGGCTCGGTCGGGTGGTGCTCGCGGGCGGAAGTCCGGCGGGCAGGGACGTCGCTGAATTGTGAATCCTCGCGATCCTGATCTTTGGGCGGTCGCATGTCAGAGGGAGTTTCTTGAATGCCGATGTACGAGTATGAGTCGGTCGAGGATGGTGAAGTCATCACTCTGCTCCGCCGAATGCAGGACGCCGATACCCCGGTCGTTGACCCCGCCGGTGACGGCCGGACGTTTCGACGCCGTCACAGTGTGTTCGGAGTTGGTGTCGCCGGCGTCGGTCGCGTCGAGTCGGCGCCAGTGAGTAGTGGATGTGCCTGTGGCCGACCCGATGGCGGTTGTGGCATGACCGGCTGATCCGATTCTGTGGCACCTGCCGTCCCTCTTAGATGCCTCTTCTCCGAGATCTGTTTTGACTGATTCCAAAAAGCCCAACCCGTTCAGTTCCCGTGATCGCTTCATTCACGGTGTCGATTTCTCCGGTGCTGACTCCGGCGGCGAGGCTGGTATCCGGCTTGCGTCGAGATCATGCGTCCCGGAGAGTGTGGTTGATCGGATCGAGCGATTGGATCGAAGCGGTCTTCGGCGGCGGATTATCGCAAGTCTCGAAGACGGCAACGATCATCTCTGGCTCATCGACGCCCCCTTCGGCCTTCCCTGTCCCACCCTGGAAGCATGCGGAGTTCCGATGGACTGGTCGAAGTCTGTGGAGTGGATGGCGGGCTTCCGCACGCCGCGGGACTGGCGTCGTGGCGTTCGGACCGTCACGAGGAAGGAGCCTCGACGCCTGACCGATCGAGCCTCCGCCACGCCGCTGGCTTCGATGAATCTACGGATCTTCAAACAGACTTGGACCGCGATGGTGGAATTGCTTCAACCGCTGGCGAAGGCGGGCGTGCGGATCGAACCTCTTGCGGGACCACGGGATTCGAGAGTCGTGGTGGCGGAGGGATGTCCAGCCTCGATTCTGAAGCGGGGAGGCGATACCTCTCGCGGATACAAGGGGAAGGACGCTTCCAATCGTGACCGGCGTCGAGAAATCCTCGAGATCGCGCACCACCAGTGGGGGCTTCGGATCTCGGAGTCGGTGGCCGACCGCTGCATTGATGGAACCGCTGGAGACGATCTTGATGCGGTCCTTCTGACCCTGGATCCACTGGTCACCGTGCCTCCGGCCGAGGCCTTGGTGGAAGGCTGGGTCTTCTCCTAAGTCGTGCGATTCCGTCTCAGGCCGCCATCGGGGCCGTGGCCGACGATTGGGCACCATTCTTCAAAAAAGACGACGACCCCGGCCAAGGGCCAAAGGGTCGTCGACGTGAATGCCCAGAAGAGGACTCGAACCTCCACGGGATTTTACTCCCACCAGCACCTCAAGCTGGCGCGTCTGCCAATTCCGCCACCTGGGCTGCGGATCCTCCCGACGGTCCGGGGGGCCGAGAAGTATACATCCTCCGGTCCTTGTGTCGAGGGTTCCGCGTCCGGTCCCTACCATGCTCTCATGCCCGATCCTGCCCCCGAATGCTCTCCAGCCCTCCGAACCGATGAATCGTCGCCGGCGCCGTCCTCGATTCGCCTGAACGAGATCTTCCACTCGATCCAGGGTGAGTCGAGCCGAGCGGGCGAGCGATGCGTCTTCGTCCGGCTTTCCGGATGCCATCTCAGATGCTCATGGTGCGATACGGAATACGCCTTTCGCGAGGGAACCAAGCGTGAGGTTGCGTCGGTGCTGCAGGAAGTGCTCGCGATCGAGTGTTCGGTGGTGGAGATCACCGGGGGCGAACCGCTTCTTCAGAAGGCGGTTCACCAGCTTGAGCGAGCCCTGCTCGACGCGGGCCGCATCGTGATGATTGAGACCTCGGGAGCCTGTGACATCGCGGCATGCGATCCTCGCACGGAAGTCGTGATGGACATGAAAGCCCCCTCCAGCGGGGAATGCGATCGCAATCTCGAATCGAACATCGAGGCGCTCCGATCTCATCACGAAGTGAAATTTGTGATTGGGAATCGCGAAGACTACGACTGGTCGCGTGACGCCGTGGAACGGCACGGGCTCGCAGAGCGATGTCGGGCGGTCCTCTTCTCACCGGTATTCGTTCAAGCGAAGGGGCTGGAAATCGCAGGGGCGGCCGGGCTGGAGCCAAGAGAGCTCGCCGAATGGATCCTTGAGGATCGACTTCCCGTGAGGATGCAGTTGCAGATGCACAAATTCATCTGGGAGCCGTCGATGCGGGGCGTCTGATCCGCCTCGCGGATGATTCCCGGCGACGGTTCGAAGGTCACCCTCCCCTCGATGGAGGCCTGCCGAAATAAAAACGGGAGGTCGCCGAAGCGACCTCCCGTCATTTTTTTGAGATTGAGAACCAAGACTCTTTGATCAGGGGCAGGTGTCGCCGAACAGTGCGAGGAAGAGTCCGACATCCGAGCCGTCCACGTTCGAGTTCCCGTCGAGATCTGCGGGTGAATTCGCGTTACCCCACTGGGCGAGCAAGAAGCCGAAGTCGGCGCCATCGACCACGCAGTCGCCGTTGAAGTCTCCAATCAGCCCTGGTGTCTCGTCGCATTCGATCGCCTCGATGACGAGCATGTCGACCGCGGCCTCGACCACTGAACCGGCACCCAGATCGCACGCCGTGAATCGAATCTGGAAGGATTCCGTGTTCTCGACGAAGTCCGAGATGAGGAAGCTGGCGTCGTACCAGCCTCCGCCACTCTGCGAGACCGGTCCCACGACTTCGAGGTTTGTCCAGCCGCTCAGGCCGTCCGTGACTTCTACGGTGAACGTGTCGTTGTTGGGATCAGCGCCGGTACCGTTACCGGTGTTGTCGTACCACCGCAAGTAGCTCACGGTGCTGCCGAGCGTCGACGCGTCGATCAACGGAGAGGTCATGGTCGTGCAGCCGCCATCGATGTCGAAGTTGCCGTTTCCGTTCTCGGTGAGCAGGCAGAAACTGCCGTCCGCGGCGCTTCCCGGCTCGCCTCGAGTCGAGTTCCCGGTTGGATTGCCGCGTTCCCAGAAGCCCGAGGTGGTGGAGGCGTCAGAACTCTCGACCCAGCCGATCGCGTTGGATTCGAAGCTCTGCTCGAAGGCCAGGATGACGTCCGTGGCGCCGAGGGCCGAATAGCTGGCGGCTGGTGCGTTGTTCGGGCTTGACACGGCCGTCGTCCCGGAATCAGCGGTGAGGTAGTACTGGATCACCGAGCCGCATTCCACGGCGGGAAGCGATGCGGTGTAGAGATTGCCGCCATCGGCGCTGATTCCCATGGTCGTCCAGCTTCCACCGTCGACTCGAGAGGTGATTCGAGCGTTGCTGGGGCTGGGGTTGGTTCCGAGCGGGGTGATGGCGACCGAGAACGAGGCACCGTTGCTCGGATCAATGATCTGGGGGAGTCCGTTCGGGTACGCGAAGCCCATGAGTTGGAGTTCGGGGCCGGGCACACCCTTGGTCGAGCAGCCGGCGTTGATCTGGGAATAGTTCGGCGTTCCGTCGAGGATGTCGCCGTTGTCATCATCGAGCGTGAGCCAGTCGATGGTGATGGCGGAGTTGATCGCGGTGCCGTTGTGCATGGGCATCGAGTTGACGAAGATCGACTCGATGATCGCGGTCGGCTTGCCGGCCGCGATGAGCTCGTTGCGGACTTCCCAGACCATGCCGGAGAGAAGCTGGCCGCAGGTGTGGATCGCACTTCCGCAGGTCGAACAACCGCTTGCGGAATACGAGCAGTTGTTGTCCGCGTCCCGGATCCCACTCGTGCACTGGTTGAGATAGAAACCCACTGCGAGACGCGAGTCACCAGTGATCAGCACGCCCATGCAGTCACCGGCACCTTCGCCGTACTGGCTCTGGCCAGAGCCAGCGACGGCGACGAGGTGATGGCCGTACTCGTGATGGACGATGACGTCGAACGTCGTGTTCGCACAGCCACCGCCAGCGTTGTAGAAGTTGATCGAATTGCCGTCGTAGTAGGCGTTGCAGGTGCCCGAGACACCGGTGTTGATCGTGAAGTTCTGCTGGTTCGCGATGGTCGGGAACGAGGAGTTGTAGAAGAGGGTGAAGTTTCGGACTTCCTCAGCGAAGAAGACGCCGTTGGCCTGAGCTCGACCCGTGTCGTTGCTGTTGGCCTGATTCAGCGTCACGGTGCTGCTTCCGCCGGAAGGGATCGTGGCGGACGTATCACCTTGGCCGCCATCGAGGTTGAACCATTGGGTTCGTGACTCCGCGGTGACGGTGACGTCGCCGCTACCGGAATTCGGAATGGTGACCATGCCGTTCTCGTCGGCGATGTAGGGGGTTCCGCCGACGGTGACGCGGGCGTGGGGGAGCGGGACGACGACTTCGACGCCGCATTCCATCGAGAAATTCTCGGTGCGGTTGGCCTGAACTTGTACCTGGACGTCGGCGTGAAGCACCTGGTTGTCCCGGTGGAAGATCTCGCCGGTCGCGGGATCGGCGACGAATCGCCACTTCGAATATTCGCCGGAGGCGGCATCGGCACCGGTGACGAGGAAGTCGACCGCAGCACGAGGCTGCTCGGAGACACCGCCCACGCCCGCGAAGACCACGGGGCGAACACCAGTAATTTCAGCACGGGCGAACTGGCCGACGGCCACACCTGCGAAGCGAGTGGCGTCGAGGTTTCCGGGAAGAAGTCCACCGGGGATCGCGAAGTTCTCGACCTGGGGGATCTGCGACGAAACCAGCACGGTGGGGAACCCGGGTTCGTTGCGGACGAGTACGCGAATGGCCGAGTCGAAGACGGGCGTGCCGTCAACGTGGGGGGTGTAGCCGACGAGCATGAACTTCGCGTCGCCGGTCACCGCATCGGTCATGAGCGGGAGGACATGGTCCGCCCCACCCCACGGGCCGATCGGAAGAAGTTGTTCGGGAGCGACGCCCCAGAGGTCCTGTGCGTTCTCTGCAATGAATCGACCGGCGCTGTCGCTGGCATTCTCGCCCTGCGAGAACGCGCGACCGTAGATCCGCTCGATTCGACCATCGATCAATGTCCGTCCGGTGCCGGGGTGCTTGCTCTGGAATGCCATCCAGCCAGCATCAGTTTCATTGCCGCCCTGGCCGACGACATCAATGAGCCTTGCCGGGGTATTCGCTCGAGAATTGTCCAGAGGGCCTCGTTCTGCCATCGAAATGGCGCCGAGGCTGGGAATCGCGAGAAGAGCGGCGACGATCGCGGAGTGCTTGAGAAGCATCAGTATTGGTTCCTGGTCTTCGAGGGACGGAAAGCCGGGTTGGTTCGACGTGGTGCGAATCCGACTGTTTAGATAATAGATTGTTGCTCCGTCTTGACGCCTGAACAAGTGTCAGGTTCCGAAAATCATGGTTTCTGTGAGATGGGGAACGTGGTATTCGCTTCTGAAAGCGGTCTCCTTGGCCCTTCTTGGACCTTGTGTTCGCTCTCGAGGGCATCTACCTTGGTGGGTTCGAATGGCCAAAGGACATAAGAAAACCTCGAATGCAGACGCCGTGGTGATCGAAAATCGACGCGCCAGGTTTGATTATCTCATCGGGGACACGCTGGAATGCGGGCTTCGACTGCTCGGAACCGAGGTCAAGTCAATTCGGGCCGGCCAGGCGAGTCTGGCGGAAGGTTGGATCCGGGCGGTGGCGGATCCGCCGTCTCTGGTGCTCCAGGGAGTGCACGTCGGGGAATATCCGCCGGCGGGTCCTCATCGCCAGCATCAGCCGGTCAGGCCCCGAAAGCTCTTGGCTCATAAGCGGGAGATCCTCAAACTCGCTCGGGCTCAGGACGGGGACAACTCGACCCTGGTGCCATTGAAAATCTACTTCTCCGGTGGCCGAGCCAAGATCCTGATCGGGGTCGGAGAGGGGCGGAAGAAGTTCGACAAGCGACAGGCAATCGCCAAACGCGAAGCCCAGCGGGACATGGATCGAGCAATGCATTACCGGGGGTGAGTCCGCGGCGGTCACTCAGGTCGATCGTGATCCACGAGCATGGGAAACGGCTGGCCGATCCGGTGATCCCGTGAACCTTCGATGCAACTGAGGATTTCCTCCGCCACCGCGTGCGGTGTGAGCGCGAGTTCGGTCGGGAATGTTTTCTCGTCGACCAGGCTTCGAAGCAGCGGCGTCTCGATCGCGCCGGGATTCAAGGTGAACGCCCGAACCCCGCTGTCGGCCGCCTCGGCCATGATCGAACGGGTCAACGAGTCGAGTCCGGACTTGCTCGCCGCGTACGCAGTGAAGTGATGGAAGGGATCGATGGAGCTCATCGACGAGACGTTGACCACCACGCCCCGCCTCTTCACAAGCTCGGGCCAGGCCGCTGCGACCAGAACCGTCGGGCCGACCAGATTCTGATCGAGCGTTGATCGCATCAAGCTCGCGTCGGTGTCGGCGATGGGAAACTGTGGCGCCACCCCGGCGATGTTCAGAATCGCGTCCACGCGACCGAAGTGTCCGATGATCCGCCGAATGACGGCAGGCATTTCATCGGCTTGCCCGAGGTCGCATTCGATCACCAGGGGCGAAGGCGCGGACTCGGGAAAGTCCGCGGCCGTGGAACGCAATTTCGATTCGGTTCGACCGAGTAGGGCGGCATGCCAGCCCGCTTCGGCCAGCAGGATCGCCGTGGCTCGGCCAACGCCTGAACCCGCACCAGTGATGACCGCGACCTTTGCGTTGGATTCCGGTGGTTTCGCGTTCATCCCGCGAGTCTCATCATGTCGTTGTAGAAGGTCACGACGAAGAGCGAGCCGATCAATACGAGGCCGACGAGCGTCGCCGCGTTCTGGAAGGCGATCGAAGGCGGTCGTTTGGTGACCTTCTCGTAGAGAAGAAAGAGGAAGAGGCCGCCGTCGACGATCGGCAGGGGAAGGAAGTTCAGCACCGCAAGGTTCACGCTGATCATGGCGAGGAAGAAGACGAGATACATGAACCCACGATCGGCGACCCGGGTGCCGATGTGGACGATCCCCACCGGGCCGTGAAGTTGCTTGACGCTCACGGAGCCGCCGATCAGACGGTCAATGGTCAGATAGGTGAGGACCACCATCTTCCAGGTCTGTTGAAATCCCATGGAGACGGCGACGAGCGGATTTCCGTTCGCGGTCAAGGTCGTCTGCAACGATTCGAACCATGAACCGGGAAGCGGAGCGGTCCAGCCGAGGGCGTGCAATTGTTGAACGTCCTCGGCGGTCAGGGTGATCTTTCCTTGTTCGGGGACCGAGCCGATGACGGGCAGGGTCCAGGAAAGCTCGACGGTCTCATCCGTTCCGCTGTTGCTTGCAGCTTGGGTCGCGGTGCGGAGCGCGGCACGAAACGAGGGCCAATCGGTGACCGGAACGCCGCCCACGGAATCGATTCGAGTGCGGGGCATGAGCGGAAGATCGGCGACCACGGTCGCCATCGGGTCTTCGAGGCCGGAGCGATCGAAAGGCTTCGCAATCCGCGGGTCATCGAACGCATAGTTGATCGCGACGCCGAGCCGGCCTGAGGCGTCGGTACGTGCGTCGACCCGGGTGTCCGTTCCGTCTCGATCTACCAGCATCGGGATCGACTGACCGGGTCGCCCCGACAGGGCGGCGCGGAATTCAGACATTCTCGGCCCGGTCACGTCGACGACCTGGAGGACGATGTCTCCGGGCAGAAGGACGTCCTTATTGCGACTCCCATCGACGATTCCGGTGATTTCCACGAGCGGTGAGAGTCCCAGAAGACCAATTTCCCAGTCGCCGGTCCCTTCGGGACGAGCCTGCGGATAGTCGATCCTTTCGTAGACCGGGGCGGCTGCCATGGCGATGGTCTCCGTCGTTCCGCCATCCAGTCGAGGCCCGAAGACGACGTCGATGGGTCGCCCCGCTGCGGCGATCATGGCGGCGTCGAATTGCTCCCAAGTGGCGACCGTCGAGGACCCCACCGTGACGATTGCACGTCCGGGAAGCGTCGGCGCGGAACTGGCGCCCACCACGGCTTCGAGGGGCGCGTCGAGGGCGGCGTCATCAACCAGACGATTACTCGCGGCTGGCGCGATGCCGATCATCCGAAGATTGGCCGTTTCGTCGTAGACAGGTTCGACTTCGAAGAGGAGCGGGGTGTCGTAGCCGTCGCGATCAACCTCGATTTCAAGCGGCGTACCTGGCACGCTCATGGCCGATGCAATCATCAGGTCGCTGAAAGTCAGGACCGCGGAGTCATCGATGCGGGTGATGCGATCCCCGGGTTCGATGCCGGGAGGAACGCCGTCGACGAGCGAAACTGCGGTCGTCGCCGGCGATCCCGGCTGAACCTGTCCAACGACTGGTGATTCGAATCGAACCCCGACCATGAACGCGACCATGAACATCAAGATTGCGGTGACGATGTTCATCACGACGCCCGCGCTGACCACCACCATTCGCTTTCCGATCGAGACCTTGGAGTAACTTCTCGAGTGCTCGCTGGTGGCGCCGGGGTTGCCGTCCTCCTGCCCGAGCATTTTCACGTAGCCGCCGATGGGGAGCAGGCGAAGGGAGTACTGGGTCTCGCCGAGGCCTTCTTTTGCGAGTTCTGCATCGGTGAGCTCGATCGGATACCGACCGAGTCGCGCCTTCACGACTTCATCGCAGGCACCGAATCGGAATCCGATTCCGCCGCGATAACTCGCCACCACTGGGCCCATGCCGATCGCGAATCCGTCCGCTCGGATGCCGGCCCATCTTGCCGCGATGAAATGGCCGAGTTCGTGAAGGGCGATCAGCAGGCCGAAGCCGAGGATGATCAGAAGAATGTTGCTGCCGGTACCAAGAATGTCCACGCGGGGGGTTCCTGACGGGAGTGGTCGTTGAAAGGTCGTCGAGGGTCGATCGTTCCGATGAATCCAAGACGGGGGTTGAGCGAGAGGATAGCCGGGTCGCGGTCCGGGTTCCGTCGGCGTTTCACGATTCAGCCGCGAGTGGTCAGGATCGCCGCGTGTGCGAGGGCCGCGTTTCGGGCTTCGGCGTCGGCGGTCAGGATCGAGTCCAGATCGGAGGCGGAGACCGGGGTGATTTGATCGATCACATCGGCGACGACTTCCACGATCCGGCCGAACGGCATACCGCCGTTACAGAACGACTCGGCGGCCACCTCGTTGGCGGCATTGAAAATCGCGCCGGCGGTGCCACCGGCGCGGATCGCGTCGAGGGCGAGTCGGATCGACGGGAACCGCTCGTGATCGACGGGTTCGAAGACGAGCTCGCGAAGTTTGGAGTAGTCCAGAGAAGGGGCGCAGCCGGGGACTCGATGCGGGTGGCAGAGTGCGTATTGGATGGGCATCCGCATGTCGGGAGGCGAGAGCTGCGCCAATGAGGAGCCATCCGTGAATTCGACGAAAGAGTGAACCACGGACTGAGGATGGATGATGGCGTCGAGTCGGTCGGCATCGATCCCGAACAGCCAGTGAGCTTCGATCAACTCGAGGCCCTTGTTCATCATCGTCGCGGAATCGATCGTGACCTTCGGGCCCATCTTCCAGGTGGGGTGATTGAGGGCTTCTTCAAGGGTCGCGGATCGAATCCGATCAATCGGCCAGGTTCGAAAGGGGCCACCCGAGGCGGTGAGCACGAGTCGGGAGACTTCAGCGGGGCCATCTCCTGCACGCAGGCACTGGTGAAGCGCCGCATGCTCGCTGTCGATCGGAAGGATCTTGACGCCGCGATCCGCCGCTGCCGTGGTCACCAATTCGCCCGCCGCGACCAGGGTTTCCTTGTTTGCGAGTGCGATGTCGCATCCATGATCAATGGCCGCGAGTACCGAAGGAATACCGGCTGCACCCACCATCGCGGCGACGACCAGATCGCCAGGGCGGGCGATGTCATGGACGAGTTCAAGGGCAGCATCCGAGCCGATCCGCAGCGAGCGTGCGGTTCCAATGGCCGATGCGGCCGAGACCTCTGCGAGCGCCAGGTCCCTGACCCCGAACTTCGAGGCCTGTGCTTCGAGCATCTGAGCGCGGCGGCCCGCGGCGAGGCCGACGACCTCGAAGGTCGGGCCGGGCGGATCAGCGGCGGCGAGATGCGCCACCACGTCGAGTACGCCGACCCCGATCGAGCCGGTCGAGCCGAGGATGATCAGTCGTCGCGGTTCCAGCTGATCGGAAGCGGTTCGAGGGTTACTGGGCATCGTGTCCGGTTTTCTCGGTTTCGGTACTCGGGGTGCATTGAAACTCGAACTGGGCGATCAGCGACTGTCGGGTGTGGCTTGTCCCGGTCCTCTCCGCTGATGGCGGCCACCATAGAGCGATCGTTTTCTAGGCTTGCTCTTGATCTCCACTTTGGCGGTTTCGACAACCGAGATCGCAGGAGCCTTTTCCTCGGCGGTGGTCACGTTGATTGTGGTCTCCGGCCTCTTTTCCCTCACAGGCTCATTCTGAGGGGCTGGCGCTCTTTCGGATCTGGTCGGCTCCGAGCCGTCACTCGCGTCGGACTGGTCGCCCTCGCCACGATCGTCCTCATCTCCTGACCGTCGCCGTCGTCGGCCACCACGGCGTCGCCGGCGGCGTTTCCGCTTTGGCTCGCCGTTCTCATCGAGTTCGGGTTCGTCGGAACCCTGATCGGAACCCTGATCGGAACCCTGATC
>JAPKCC010000092.1 GCA_028823105.1 Phycisphaerales bacterium
CGAGGCCGCGCCTCGTTGATGGTCAGAGGTCGATCGTGGAAGTCCTTGCCATTCAATGCGTCGATTGCCGTGCGTCCCCCAGCATCATCCATCTCGATAAAAGCGAAGCCGCGTGGGCGACCCGTCTCTCGATCAGTGACCAAGTGAACGCGTTGCACTTCACCATGCTGGCCGAAGTATTGGCGAAGATCATCTTCGCCTGCCGAGTAGGGGAGATTCCCCACATAGATGCTCATCATCGAAACGAAATCCGAATTCCCGAGAGGGCCAGAGCCGAATCGTGAGCCTCGGGGCGGACCACGATCGGCGGGGCAGACTGATCTCAGCCACCCCCACTGGGATTATCCTACCAATCGACTCCAGAATTCCAAACTTGGCCCAGAGTTCTTTCGTCTCAATCACGCCTCCGCGACGGAGTCGAACCCCCTCAAAACGGCCACGAGAAGCTCCGAACTCGGCGGAGAGCCCCTAAAACGGCCATAGATCAACCAGAAGCCCGCCTGCTACGCTCGGACAATGATCACCTCACGCTTCAGCCGGACCTCCCTTCAAATCTGGATCCTCATCATCGTCGGCGCCGTCCTGACGGGAAGGCTCGGTGCTGATGACCTTGTGGTCGATTCGCAAATCGTCCCTCTGTGGCGAACTGGAACGATCCTGGAATACACATCTTCCGTTGACGGCAAGCCCACCAGATTCCTCATCGATGCAACCACCGGCCGCATCGAACCTCAATCGGAAGTGAAAGCCCAGCGCCTCTCGCCGAAGCGAGTCAACCGATCCTCCAACGGTGGATTGCCAGTGGATCTGGTCTTCAAGAACCGGACGAATGAAAATCTCGATCTGTTCTGGCTTGATTCGAGTGGAACCCGCAGACCATACGGACGAATTCCCGCCGGTGCCGACCGGACGCAAGGCACCTTCGCCGGTCACGCCTGGCGACTCGTAAATCAAACAGGCCAAACGGTGATCGAATTCGAAACAGGTCACCACGGCGGTCCCGCAATCGTGGACGACCAATCGATCGCACTCTATCGCTCGCTCAACCCCAAAGAGAGTCGCCGAGGACCACGAACCGGAAATCCGCGCCAGGAAAATCGTGCTTCCGTCTTCGTACGCGACCATGACCTCTGGCTTCGTGACCACGACGAAACCGAACGCCGATTGACCTCTGACGGATCGCCCGCCGACCGCTGGACCGGGAACGTCCAGTTTGCACCTGATGGGCGCCATTTCGTCGCCACCCGGATCGAAACACCGGAGACTCATCTGGTCAACCTGCTCCACGTCGCCCCGGATGACCAGGTCGAACCGAAGCTGAAAACGTTCCAGTACCTCAAGCCCGGCGATCGAATCGCCCATCCTCATCCTGTCGTGTTCGAAGTCAACACTGGACGCCGCATCGAACCGGATGAGTCACTCTTCCCGACTCCCTGGTCAATCTCTCGGATCAACTGGCACCCCGAAAGCGATCGGGTTCGCTTCCTCTACAACCAGCGAGGCCACCAGTCGCTCCGACTCATCGAACTTGATGTGACGTCCGGCGAGACCCGCACCCTCATCGACGAGTCTTCTCCGACGTTCCTCGACTATGCCGGCAAACTCTTCCTCCACGTCATGGCGGGAGGTGATGAAGCCATCTGGATGTCCGAGCGGTCCGGCTGGAATCATCTGGAGAAGGTCGACCTGAAAACCGGCGACCGAACGCCGCTCACCTCGGGCCCTTGGGTGGTTCGAGCGGTCGATGACGTCGACGAAGCGGCAGGCATGCTCCGCATTCGAGTCATGGGGATGGATCCGGAACAGGATCCTTATCACGTTCATCACGCAACGGTCGACCTGAAAACCGGTGATCTTGTGCAACTCACCAAAGGTGATGGGACACACAAGATCGACTTCTCGCCCGACGGCGAGTACTACGTCGATCGATGGAGCCGCGTCGACCTTCCACCGGTCCACGAACTGCGGCGAACTGCGGATGGTTCGCTGATCGCCGAACTTGCCACCGCGGATCACACCGGGTTGCTGGCCAGCGGATGGACGGAGCCCGAGCGTTTCGTCGCGAAGGGACGTGATGGCGAAACTGATATCTGGGGCGTGATCATTCGCCCGAAGAACTTCGATCCATCCCGGTCCTATCCGGTCGTCGAACACATTTACGCGGGACCACACGATCACTTCGTCCCGAAGTCGTTCTCGCGTCGTTGGCGAATGCGCGACGTCGCCGATCTCGGTTTCGTCGTGGTCCAGATCGACGGAATGGGAACCAACTGGAGATCCAAGGCGTTTCACGACGTGGCCTGGAAGAACCTCGGAGATTCTGGATTTCCCGACCGTATCGCCTGGATGAAGGCTGCGGCAGCCGATCGACCGTGGATGAATCTCGACCGCGTTGGGATCTACGGCGGAAGTGCCGGCGGCCAGAGCGCACTCCGGGCACTCCTGGCCTTCGGCGATTTCTACCACGTCGCCGTCGCGGACTGCGGGTGTCACGACAACCGGATGGACAAGATCTGGTGGAACGAGCTCTGGATGGGCTGGCCCGTCGACGAACACTACGCCGAACAGTCCAACGTGACCAACGCCCACCGCCTCGAAGGCGATCTCATGTTGGTGCTCGGCGGTCTGGATCGCAACGTCGATCCCGCCTCGACGCTTCAAGTCGTCGACGCACTAGTCAAGGCCGACAAGGACTTCGAATTCGTTCTAATGCCGTCGGCCGGCCATGGCGCCGCGGAGAGCGCCTACGGAAACCGACGACGCATGGACTTCCTGAAACGAAAGCTTCTGGACGTCGACTAAAACGCCCGCAACGCTGCGTCGGCGGGAGACCGTATCATTCGAAGCCATCACCTTCACCTCCCGAAACTCGGAGACTTACTCTTGCTGCGACGATCGACTGGACTCTCTCTGATCGCATTCTTGGCTCTGTCATCGCCGGCACCAGCCGCCGACGTGGAGGTCTACCGGTCAGGTCAATCGGGATATGACACCTTCAGAATTCCCGCAATGATCGAGGCCGCCAACGGCGACCTGCTCGCGTTCGCAGAAGGCCGGGCCGGTGGGCGTGGTGACGCCGGTGACATCGACCTGGTCCTTCGTCGGAGCCGCGATGGCGGCCGGACCTGGGGCGATCTCGAAGTAGTCTGGAATGACGGCGGCAACACCTGCGGCAATCCCTGTCCGGTTCTCGACCGCGAGACCGGCGCCGTGCATCTGCTCGCGACCCGAAACCTGGGACATGACCACGAGTCCGAGATCATCGCGGGCACTTCAGAGGGAACGCGAACGGTGTGGGTGCTCACCAGCGAAGACCACGGGGCGACCTGGGATCCGCCGCGTGAGATCACGGAGACCACGAAGAACCCGAATTGGACGTGGTACGCGACCGGACCCGGCAACGGCATCCAGCTTCGATCCGGCCAGAACACTGGCCGGCTGGTGATCCCGTGCGACCACATCGAGTCGGAAACGAAGCACTACTACTCCCACGCGATCGGAAGCGATGACCACGGACGCACCTGGAAGTTGCTCGGTTCGACGCCATCGCATCAGCTCAATGAATGCGCTGTCGCCGAACTGGAAGATGGATCACTTCTTCTCAACATGAGAAACTACGACCGCTCCAAGCGGGCCCGAGCCATCGCGCGATCGCTCGACGGCGGAGAATCTTGGAGTTCCGTGACCCGCGATCCTTCCCTGCCCGAACCAATCTGCCAGGCATCGATGGTCGCCATCGACGACGGACGCACCCTCGTTTTTTCGAACCCTGCCAGCGAAACCGACCGTGAACGCATGACGGCCCGCCGGAGCAGAGACGGCGGTCGGACGTGGTCCAACGGCCTGCAACTCCATGCTGGGCCGTCGGCCTATTCGTCCCTCGCGGCGATCGATCATCCGCAAGGCGTCGGCGTCGTCGCTTGTCTGTACGAGGCGGGTAACGGCCATCCCTATGAGTCGATCCGATTCAGAACGATCGATCGCACCGACCTCGGCTTGGATGTCGACCATGGGTCGAATACCGAATGGAAGACGCTACTCGTTCCGGGTTCCTTCGAGGGTTGGCACGTGCTTCCCGGAGGGACGTTCAAATGGAACGGGAATATTCTTGAAGGCCGGATTGAGAAGGACGATCCTCGTCACGGTCTTTTGGTGACGGACCGGGAGTACGGCGACTTCGAAGCAGTGCTTCGATTCCGGATCAGCGAAGGAGACTCCGGCTTCTATTTTCGCGTCGAGGAACTCGGCGACGCCATCGGCGTGAAGGGTTTCCAGGCCGAGATCGACCCGACGCCCGAGTTGGGCGGACTCTATGAGACCCGTGGCCGCGGCTGGGTGGTGAAGCCAGCCCCCGCGGTAATCGAATCAATCCGACGACGGGCAGGCCCATGGCTCGAGATGCGGGTCCACGCGATCGGCGGCGATGTCGACGTCTTCATCGACGGGGTGCGAACCGCAGGCCTTCGCGATGATCCCGGCCGACGACGTGGTCGTCTCGCGCTCCAATTGCACGCGAACCAAGACGTGGAAGTCGATTTTCGCTCCCTCCGGATTCGCGACCTCGAGCCCATGCCGGACGAAGTCCCCTCGATCGACGGCCCCTGACAATCTCGTTGGCGAAAATTCCGCCCGCCGCGATGAATCTCGCCGAAGAGTCCCAACGAACGCACGATCTGTTCCGGGTTCGCCGTCGACCCCGAGGGATCCACTATTTGGATCACATCGCCTTAACCACCATGCAGGAGACCAAGATGTCTGACAACGGAACCCACACCTGGCCGGAGCTCGCCATCGGCCTGTTCGAGCAGCTCACGGGAAAAAACGCCGAGATCATCTATGCGTTCGAAGAGATGAGCATCCATATTCCGAGCGGCACGGGCGACTCCGCCAAACTTGCCCCTTGGAAGTTAAATGGAACGATGCGAATCCGGACCAAAACGCACGAAGGCCAATGATTCCTTCCCTGCACATCGAGGCCGATGTCACGGCATCCGTCGGCGACCATGAAGTCCGTATCCACGGCGAACGCAACCAGTTCGTCGTGGATGCGTCTTCGTGGGCCCCACTGCTTCGGCTTCAAAAGGTCCTGCCGAGCCTCCCCGCCGGGCTTCCCGCCCCGCCCCGAACGGCGGCCGGGTCGGTGAAAATCCGCGTCCGAGGATCAACCGTGATCACCCTGCGATTCAAAGACGGGCGAATTCGACGCCGCCTTCATCCGCTGGGGATCACCCGATCGCTGTTCGTTTGACCTCAGGCGACCACGAGCGACCACGAGCAACCACGAGCAACCAAGAACAACCAGCGCTCGTCGATGATGTCGCCCTTCAAGTTCAAGGACCGTCGGCGGGTGCATCGCGCCAGGTCGGCGTCCTTGGGGCAATCTCGACCCCTTCTCGCGCGGCCCGAGCCACCGAGCGGCGACCATCTCGCTTGTCGAGCGCCAACACGTCAAACAGTCGTCCGTCCTCGTCCATCGCCTGAAACTCCAGAATCCCGTCGTGGATACCGCAGTAGACGAAATGGTGCCTGCGGGCCTTGCGATGTCCGAAGGTGGTGTTCGCAGGATCGAAGTCCTCGAGGTGGCCCCCGCCGCCGGCGGTCGTGACGTAGATCACACCACCCTCGTCCCAGGGCACCACGTCCTCCCCCACCATCGGGAACGTCCGCTCGTAGTCGTGGACGTGGCCGCTGAAACAGATATCGACTCCGTGCTTCTCGAGCAGCGAAGTGATGTTTCGGGCGTTCGGATCACCGCGTTTGGAAGACGCCTTGTAGGTATCGCCGTAGTCGTTGGAGTCACTGGTCCAGGGCGGCTGGTGAAGCACCGCGAACTTCCACTCCGCGTCGCTCGCCGCGAGCGCGTCCTCGAGCCACTCGAGTTGCGCAGACCGGTCCGCCAACGATCGGTTGCCGTCGATCATGAAGAAGTCGGCGTCGCCGTAGCTGAACGAATACCAGCGTTCCGGATCGGGAAGACTCATATAGTCGTAGTAGAGTTTTGCGTCCTGTTCATGGTTTCCAAGTACGGGCATGATCGCGACGCGATCGATGAGCGGACGCATGTTCGGGAAGAAATGGTTCGTCCAGTGCCCCTTGTCGCCACCAGTGGTCACCAGATCACCGGCGTGGACGAGCAGGCTCGGCCGGGTCTCGAATGCGAGGTCGGCGATTCGCTTCACGACCGCGGGCTGCGACTGGGTGTCGCCAATTGCGACAAAGGTGAACGGATCGCCGCGGTCCGCGGCGGTGCGGAAGGTCTTCACACCACCGGAGAGCGTCGATTCGCCGGCATCGGCGACGACTTCATAGAAATACTTGGTGTTCGCATCGAGACCCTCGATGCGAAACTCGTGGATCCGAGCGGCTTGCTCGTTCCGCCATGTCCGCTGGAAATCACCCGACTCGTCCCGGACCCGGACCTCCATCGCCGATGGAGCGATGGTCTCGGCCACCACGCTCATCGCATTGGTCGTCGGCCAGACGAGGAACGGCTCCACCATCCACGCGAGGGTGGTGTCGATCTCCGGAGGAAGCGCGGCAAGATCCGCGTGCCGGGCGAATCGGCGTCGCACTTCGGCCGCGGAGATCGCCTCGGGCAGGATCGAGACTTCGAGGAGACGACCGTCGAGCCCATGGTCCTCGTTCCGGTCGAGGTACCCGCCGATCACCAGCGGTTCGTCGCCTCGGAACCGGACCGGACCGGACTGGTCGCGACTCGTGGCGACCGGATCACCATCCAAGTAGAGCCGCATCGTCGTGCCGTCGTAGGTTCCGACAAGATGGTGCCACTTGCCGATCTCATAAGGCTTCGACGATTCCAGATAGGTGAGTTTTCCATCCGCGTCGTCGACGCCGGTGCTCGCGATGCCGAAGTAAGGCTTCTCGAAGCCGTATCCGAGGATCATGCCGGTCTCGGCTTCGGCGTTGTCCTGAATCGCACCGACGACTCCGCCCCATTGAGTGGGCGTGTCGATCGACACCCAGGCTTCAATCGTGACCGCATCGGTCGCCAGTCCACCGGCGATCCCGTCAACCCGCGGGGCGACGATGAACGGCGTGCCGCGGCCGGAGAGGGCGACCCCGGACTCGATCGCCGATCTTGGTATCGGTCGGGTCTCGGCCACCGGAAGCGAATCGGCCGTCGCCTCCAGTTCGGTTCCGGAGGTCGTCCATCGCTGGGCCGCGACCTGGGCGTGCGCTCTGGCGGGCAGGATGGAAAAAACGACTCCGAGCAGGGGAAGAGCGATGAACCGGATGCAATCAGTCATGGGAACCTCCATCCACGACATTACCACCACCGCGAGGACTTCACTTCGAACCGGACCCGGTTTCGACCTTTTCCGGCGGGGGAGACGCTTCGGCCTGCTCGAGCCGCCTCAGTTCATCCATCAGGATTCCAATCGCCGCGTCGCACGCCTGTGCCGCCTTCATTCGTGATCGCCGCCATCACCCAGTCCCGGGCGGGCGACATCCAGACCACCGCGAACCAGAGCGTGTTCGTTCCGTTGTGCGTGAGAATCGGTCCCGGCGCCCAACCGCGTCGAAGCACCATCCCGGAATGCACCCGATCCGCGATCAGGTTCGTGGGCGGAGCGACGTCGGCCCCGTCACGCCGAGCCATCATTCGTTCACCCGGACTCTCGCGGCACGATCCGTGGAATGTGCGGGCACGCGTCACAACTTCATGCGGATTCAAAATCGTAGCCGAGAAGTCGAATGTCCGTGGCATAGGCCTCCTCGACGATCGCCGCTGTCTCGTCGTCGTAGTAGGAACGCCAGTCGCGTCGCCGCCTGGAAGCGTTGATGCGTTGGAGCGGCGCGACCGGATTCACACCGCCGAGATCCACGAGCCTTGCAAGATCCTCCTCGACGGATTCCAGGCGCCCGACGAAGTCGAGGTCCATGCCTCCTTCCTTGACGCAGAGGAAATCCTTCTGTGGAACGAGATGCCAGTAGGTCTTCCCGAGATCCCGACCGGGAATCCACTCTCGCACGAAAGTCCCGAAGTCGTCGAAGCCCGCGAGATTGCGTTCGGACCACCGGGCGTCGTACTCGTTGACGCCGCCAGCCCGAAGGTAGTGGAATGCCGACACGAGCCGGTCCCATGGATTGCGAACGAATGCGAAACGAAAGAGCCGCTCGAAGTGACGAGCGCCGTACATGATCCGGTACTGCCGGAGTGAAAGGTGCCCGATCTTCGCCGTCCCGAAGAGCGACTTGCTGATGGCCGATCCGCCGCACTTCGGCACGTGGACGAAGATCGTTCCCTGAGCTTCCGCGGAGTGAATCGAATACCCCCGCACACCATCCGGCGACCGCCATTGCTGGAGACGCTTCATCTGCCGCGGGCGCAGGCACCGATAGGAGATGCTTGCCCACCGCGTGGGCAGGGGATCGAGCGCGGCAAGTCCGGCGGGTGGATACATGACGACTCCCAGATCGAGGTGGCTGCTGGACGGCGTTTCCGGTCGATGACGCTCGTTCAAGAGCTCGATTCGTGCCAGAAGGCCTCCACCCCATACGGTAGAGGGTCGGATGAACGTACGCCAAGCTCCTGCTTGCGGGCAAAGACAACCGGCCCCGTCGAGAATGCGACGGGGCCGGTTTCGGGTCGGCCCAATTGGCACTCGTCCACATTTTGAAGGTGGCTTGAGGCGGCCAAGATCGCCGGAGTGGCGAGCAGCGGCATGCAAGGCACGAAGGACATGAGAAACAGGAAAGGCACACGCGTCATGGGAATCTCCATTCTGCCTGCCAATGCGCTAACTGCGACGCCTCCAACCCGTTGACTCAATTGGCGAAGGCGGTCGGCACGCGATCTACGATCACCTCATGCCTTCCGGCGAAGCCATCGTCGAAATCCGAGCATGACGATGAAATGAATCTGGGCCTGACTACAGAGATAGACCGGCCACGGGAGACTCGGGGCATACTCCTGAAGCACCGTGAGCAGCATTCCGCCCTTTCTGATCGCCCTGAACTCGAGGCGGGCGCCCGGCGGTGAGTCCTTCCGCGCCAGCAGTCCCCCTTCGATGCCCAAGACCTCCACATCGTCGTCGCATGCCTCCGGCCGGCGAGCGAGGTCCAACATTCTCAGCACCCCAAGGAGATGAACGCTCACATGTTGCACGACACCGTCGTCGGAAAGGTCGGTCTTGACCTGAAGCAGTGGTCTACAGAGACGTCCCAACCACTCCCAATATTCACGAGCCGCTCCCGCCGGCGTCCAGTTCTTCGGCATCGACATCCGCTGGATTGACCGCACCAGACTCCGTTCCTGAATCACCTTGCGATCTCGCCGTCTTGTGACGCGGCGGGGATCGTCCGTCGCACCTCCCGCTTGGATCGCTTCTCGAACCGATTCGTCGAAACCGACGAATGAATCACGGCCGAGATGTTCCAGAAGCGCATTCGGCCTTGCAATCGTCGGGGTCTTGAGACTGGCAATAAGTGGAATCACGAGACTGCCCGGCTCACCGCTGAAGAGCATGATCCACAAGGTGGAGACTCTCGGCGAGGAGATCGGCACTGGCACGGTGAAGGGGGCGCGGCCAAGCGCGATGCCGGCTCGATGAATCATCTTCCCATAGGTCATCTCCTCTTCGATGCCGAGGTCGAATTCCCCTTCCCATTTCTCCGGCGCATCGAGCACTGCTTCGAACGCCCGTTCGATGTCATCGATGGCTACCGGCTGTGTCGGCGTAGAGGTCCAGCGGGGAAGCACCATGACCGGGAGACGTCGGATCAATCGGATGAGCATCCGGAAGGACGAACCACCCCTTCCGATCACGAGGCCGGCACGAAGTTCGGTCAACCGGGCGCTGCCAGCGCCCAGAACCGCTCCGACTTCCTTCCGCGATATCAGATGACGAGAGAGAATCGACGAATCTTGATCCGCACCAAGCCCGCCGAGAAAGACGACGTGCCGGGTCCCTGCAGCATCCATCGCCCTTCGCACGTTGTCGGCCAGCAGTAGATCGAGATCGTCGAATCGGGCCTGGGTGAGCCTCGATTGGGGCGACATGGAGTGGACGAGATAGACCACGACGTCGGCCCCGCTGATCGCCCGTTCGATCGACTCTGGATCGAAGAGATCACATTGTCTCCACTCCACACCATCGGCGTCGGTTGAGGTGGCTTCTGAATTCGGTGGGCGTCGGGTCAGACCGATCAGATCGAATCGCGCGGCCAGTCGCTTCCGAAGCGCACGGCCCACGAAGCCGCTCGCACCGGCGATGGCAACACGAAGCCGTGGTTTCTCAGGATCGGGCAAAAAGGTCTCCATCTGATTTTCTCGACGGTCGCCCGCGGCAGAGACTGCCTCCCTCAGGGTCGCCCGCAAGGGGCACTCTCCGGAGGAAATTCGTCGTGGGCCCCCGCGGGATTCACTCGGGGTGAATCCCGGTGGACGCAAGAAAAGAAGAACAGGGCCGCCCTTTCGGACGGCCCTGTGAATCGGGCTGACAGGATTTGAACCTGCGACCTCCACACCCCCAGTATGGCGCGCTACCAAGCTGCGCTACAGCCCGCGATCGAGTTGTCTGCCGAACTGTGCCGAGCTGCACAAATTCGACCGGAAGCGGACAGGGTGGGATTCGAACCCACGGTACAGATAAATCCGCACACGGCATTTCCAATGCCGCTCCTTCAGCCGCTCGGACACCTGTCCGGAACGCAGTATTGTATCCGCATGACCGCCATCGACAAGCCCGAGAATTCCTCGACCAACCCTGAAGGCACACCCCACGAAGAAGATCCGGCGATCAGTGCCCGCCAAGACTCTTCCGGCGTCCGATACGGCGATGCAGCCCTTCAGAAACGGACGAAACAGGGGGGGCAAAAAGTGAAAAAACCCCATGCCGGTCCGATTCTGCCACCGGGCCTGGTCATTGTCGACAAGCCCATCGGCATGACGTCCATGACTGTGGTGGCGATCGTCCGCCGAAAGGCGGGACTCAAGGCGGGACACGCCGGAACCCTTGATCCCCTGGCCACGGGTGTGCTGGTGGTCGGTATTGGTGCCGCCACGAAATCCCTTGATCGATTCATGAAGACTCGCAAGGCCTATCGCACGGAAATCGATCTCTCCGCCTTCACCGCGACCGACGATCGAGAAGGGGAACTCGAACCTGTCGAGGTGGAATCGCCCCCCACCGCCGAAGAAATCACCGCGGTCTTGGTCGAACGATTCACCGGGGTTTTTCCACAACTGCCTCCGAACTTCAGCGCCAAGAAGGTCGACGGCCGACGCGCCTACGCCACGGCCCGCCGCGGAGAGACGCCCCGTCTGGAACCACGACCGGTCGAAGTCCATGAGATCACCCTGGTTGGCTACGAATGGCCGATCGCGACCGTCGAAGTCAGTTGTGAAAAAGGGTTCTACGTTCGGAGCCTCGCCCGGGATCTCGGGCGGGTACTCGGCACCGGAGGCCACTGCGCCTCGATCAGGCGGACCGCCGTCGGCCCCTTCACGATCGACGAGGCGATCGACCCGGATCTCCTCGAAGATCCGATGCCGATCGATGCTGTGCTTCCGTTGCCGGAGGCACTGAGCCGACTTCCGCAGTGAACCTGGGGAGGCTCAGGACGACTTGGAAGCGTCATCTGGAATGGAGGGGTTTGAGTCCTCTTCTTCCGGGCCGTTTGCCTGCCTCTGCGTTTGATCCGCGAAGTGAACGTGAATCAGGAGCAGGGTCATACCTAGCAGCAGGAGCACGTCGGCGACGTTGAAGACCCACGGGAAGACTTCCGTCGTACCACCTGGCCAGGACAAGCCAAGCGGCAACTCCCATCGCGGCATCATGTGCAGGAAGTCACGTACCGCTCCGATCACCACTCGGTCGTAGAGATTCCCGAGCCCCCCCGCGAGAATCAACCCGATCGCGACGTGTGCAAGATGTGATCGCGCGTGCGTCCACCAACCGAATACCGCAATCGCGACCGCGACCGCGATCAACGTGAATCCGACGAAGACCGCCCGCCGACCCTGGCCGATTCCGAAGACGGCGCCCCGATTGAGAACAAGGTGAAAATCGAGCAGATCCCCGGAGACCACACGTTGGCCCTGATGCCAAGGGATGGTGAAGGCTCCAGTGACGATCTCGTCGTATTCGAGGATCACCGGTTCGCCAGCCACCGCTGCAAACGACCACGACTTGCTCGCGAGGTCGATCCAGAGTCCGGCGAGCAGCACCAAAATCAGCGTCGTCCATGCGACGACCGATCGCCTTGCAGGCTGCGTGGGCTGGTCATGGATATCAGGGGTGGTCAAGGATCACTCGTTGTCATCAGTTGGCGTTCATTCGTCGGCCGTGGACCATCCGCGGCGATTCGACCCCACGAAAATGACCCGCGCTCGATTCGAGGTCTCTCTCGGAGCCTGACGTGTGGACCGAGTTCGAGTCGCCAAGCGATCGCTGAAACGAAGTCAGCCTTTGACCCGATTCCGTTCCGCGACACGCGCTGCCTCAATGGTGTACTTCGCCCAGGGCTTGGCCTGCAGACGTGGTTTGGGAATCGGCTTTCCAGTCGACTGACAGACGCCGTAGACCCGCGTCCCGATCCGGTCGAGGGCCGAATCGATCTCGACGATCAGCTCTCGCTCCGTGGCAGCCATTCCGAGCGTGAAGTCCTGTTCGAAGACATCGGTCCCGACGTCGGCCATGTGAATGGGCATGTTCGACAAGTTGCCTGCCGAGGAACGGAGCGCTTCTGTCTCGAGGCCCGTGACCATGCCGACGATGTGCCGTCGCTTATCAAGAAGCAGGGTTTTGTACGCCGTAAGCTCCCGCTTCGTGAGATGTGTCTTGATCTTTGCCACATCGATCTCGTTGGTCGTCGTGACCTTTGCAGGTACCGCCTTCGAACGTGTCTTCTTCTTGACGACGCCGCTTCCCTTGGTCGAAATCGCTCGAACGCGACGGCCGTTGATGAACACGTATCCCTCGGAATCCGTTTCGGAACTTGCCGCCGCCGCCGCGACGGAGCGGGGGTTCGCGAAATCGATCTTCCGCCGAGGCGTCTTCTTGCCGGCGGGCTCTGGCTTCTTGGCCATCTTCCGGGCGGAAACGACCGTCGGCGCCACTCGCCGATCGGTCTTCTTCTTCTTCGCTGTCGAGGTCGTGCTCGCACCAGGAGTCGGCTTCTTGACCCCCGACCTCAGTGGTACCTTCTTGACCGAGGTTTTCTTGACGGGAGCCTTCGTAGCCGGAGCCTTCTTGGCTGGGGCCTTCTTGGCTGGAGCCTTCG
>JAPKCC010000093.1 GCA_028823105.1 Phycisphaerales bacterium
GTCGATGGAGCCGCGCGGATCGGCACCTATCACTCCGCCGTCAAGTGGTTGCTCGAACTCACGGACGTCGAGCGACTGCGGGTCGTCCGATACGACGAGGACGGCGACTTCAAACTCGATCGAATGCGGTCGCTTCTTGCGGCGTTGGGTGATCCCCAGGACCAGTTCCGGGCGGTTCACATCGGCGGCACCAACGGGAAGGGATCGACGATGGCGATGATGAGCGCCATGCTCCGCAAGTGCGGGTACGGCGTGGGCGAGTTCTCCAGCCCGCATCTCATTGACATGCGTGAGCGAGTTACGATCAACGGCCAGCGGATCACCAAGAACGACTTCACTGAGTCGATGAAGACCATCGCGAGAGCAGCGGTGGAGATCGGCGAGCAACCGACGTTCTTCGAAGCGATCACCGCGATCGCGTTCATGCACTTCGCAGCTCAGGCAGTCGACATCGCGATCATCGAAGTCGGACTCGGAGGGCGGCTTGACTCGACCAACGTGATCATGCCGGTCTTGACCGTCATCACGGAGATTCAACTCGACCACACGCGCATTCTCGGCGAGACGATCGAGAAGATCGCGACCGAGAAGGCCGGGATGATCAAGCCGGGGGTCCCCGTGATCACCCGAGGGCAGCATCCGGATGCCGACCGCGTACTTCGTGAGAAGGCGGAGGAACTCGGAACGACGATCCGCATGGTCAACAAGGAAATCGAGTTCAGTAACCGGTTCTGTTCGACCGTCGAACTCGGCCCTCACAACCGCGTCTGTCTCTACACCGAGACCAGTCGGCTCGAGCATCTTCCGGTGCCTCTCCCCGGTGAACATCAGGCGTTCAACTGCGGGCTCGCCCTGGCGGCGGTCGACCACCTGAAGTCGATCGGATTCGAATGCCCGGAGTCGGTAGTGACCGAGGGCCTCGAGGAGACTCAGATCCCCGGCCGGATGCAACTGGTCTGGGAACGCCCGCGGATTCTGGTCGACGGCGCGCACAACCCCGACGCGCTGACCGCGTTGATGCGATGCGTTGGAGCACACGTCCCGTACGACTCCATGGTTTGCATCTTCGGATGCGCCGCGGACAAAGACATCGACGCCATGCTGGATCGAGTCAGCCTTGGCGCGGACAAGGTCATCTTCACGAAGGCCTCGCGGAACACCCGAGCGGCGGAGCCGGAAGATCTTCGACGTCGCTTCATGGAACGAAGCGGGAAGATGTGCCAGACCTCGCCGACCGTTAAGGAGGCGCTCGAGGTGGCGGCCAGAGCGGTGAGTCGTGAGGATCTCATCTGCGTGACCGGAAGCTTCTATCTTGTCGGCGAGACGATGAAGTATCTCGAAACGCTCAAGAAACAGCGACACGACGCCGGAATCCGCGTCAGCTGATCGAAAGAAACCTCGACAAGTCCGGAATTCGATCGCCTGTCCCGGTGAATTCCGGGCGGGCGTCCGTATCATCCAAAATCCGTTTCGTTCAGCGGTTTCTCCCAGATCCAGCATTCCCGGAGCAGTCTCGATGATCCCTCCCCCGGACGCCGATGGTCCTACCGCCGATGGTCACGAAGAAGCCCTCCGAAGTCGCTACGACGCAGGGATGGCGACGGAGATCGAAGAGCGATGGCAGGACATCTGGGATCGAACGGATGTCTATCGAACGCCGAATCCCGGCGCTCCGGACTTCGACGCCTCGAAGCCGAAGTTCTACTGCCTCGACATGTTTCCCTATCCCTCCGGTGCGGGACTGCACGTGGGGCACCCCGAGGGCTACACCGCGACCGACATCCTCTGTCGGTACAAGCGGATGCGAGGCTTCAACGTCCTTCATCCGATGGGATTCGACGCGTTTGGCCTTCCCGCGGAACAATACGCGGTGCAGACGGGTGTTCATCCTCGCGAAACGACGCAGGCCGCGATGGACAACTTCCGCCGGCAGTTGAAGCGGTTCGGATTCAGTTACGACTGGTCCCGGGAATTCGCAACCATCGACCCCGACTACTACCGCTGGACCCAGTGGATCTGGTTGAAGGCATATGGCTCCTGGTTCGATCCCGAACTGAAACGAGCCAGACCGATCGCAGAACTTGAGCGCACGCTCGATGACGGAAGCCGGACTCCGACCGACGCCGACGATGATCCACTCGACTGGTCGGGAATGGATGCCGACGCTCGCCGTCGATATCTCGACGATCATCGGCTCGCCTATCTCGGGGAGCAGACGGTCAACTGGTGTCCGAAACTCGGCACGGTACTGGCCAACGAAGAGGTGATTGCTGGTCGAAGCGAGCGTGGCGGTCATCCGGTGACCCGAAAACCACTTCGCCAGTGGATGTTCCGGATCACCTCTTACGCCCAGCGACTCCTCGATGACCTCGAGTTCATCAAGTGGCCGGAATCTACGCGGACCATGCAACGTGAGTGGATCGGTCGCAGCGAGGGCGCCCTGGTGAAATTCGAAGTCGAGGGTCGAGCCGAATCCCTCGATGTCTTCACGACCCGGCCGGACACGCTCTTCGGTGCGACGTACATGGTCGTGGCTCCCGAGCATCCTCTGGTCGAAGAGGTGATCGCCGCCGATGCCGATCCGGTGATCACGGAGTACGTGAACACGGCGCGGAACCGCGCCGATGTCGATCGCATGGCGGACTCCAAGGAGAAGACCGGAGTCTTCACCGGTCGACATGCGGTCAATCCCGCGACCGGCGAGCGAATTCCGATCTGGACCGCCGACTACGTACTGGTCGGATACGGCACCGGGGCGATCATGGCGGTGCCTGCCCATGATCAACGCGACTTTGAATTCGCCCGGACCTTCGAGCTTCCGATCCGTCAGGTCGTCGCCGAAGCGGGGGTCGCGGCATCTGACTGCGGTGAATGGGAAGCGGCCCGCGGTGGCGACGGCGTCGCGGTGAACAGTGAGAACGAAAATCTCCGGCTCGACGGCCTCGAAACGTCGTCGGCGAAGGTTGCGATCATCGACTGGCTGGAATCCGGTCGTCGAGGGCGTCGCCGGACCAACTTCAAACTTCGGGATTGGCTGTTCAGCCGCCAGCGGTACTGGGGCGAACCGTTTCCCGTGGTCTTCGACGACACCGGGAATCACTATCCGGTAGCGGAGACGGCATTGCCGGTCCTTCTTCCGGATCTTGAGGACTACGAGCCCATCGAGAGTGATGAACCAACTCCGCCGCTTGGCAAGGCCCTCGACTGGGTTCGGACGACGGCGGGCGCCGCAGGGGTCGACCCCGCGGTCCTTCCCGCAGACACACCGGTTCGGCGGGAGATCAACACGATGCCCGGTTGGGCGGGATCATGCTGGTACTACCTCCGCTATTGCGATCCGGGGAACACCAACCGATTCGCATCGAAGGAGGCGGAAGCCTATTGGATGCTTTCCGATCGTGATGCAGGCAAGGGCGAGCGATCGTGTTCGCCGGGCGAGGAATCGTTTGATGCGACGCGACATCACGTGGGCGGCGTCGATCTCTACGTGGGTGGGGCAGAACACGCGGTGCTTCATCTTCTTTATGCCCGTTTCTGGCACAAGATCCTCTTCGATCTCGGCGAGGTCTCCACGCCCGAGCCTGTGGGCAGGCTCTTCCATCAGGGAATGATCACGAGCTTCGCCTTCAAGAGGCCGGACGGATCACTGGTTCCCGTGGACGAGGTCGAGGAACGCGAGAACGAGGCACCGATCGAGATCGCGACCGGCGAAACCGTCGAACGCATCGTCGCGAAGATGTCCAAGTCGCTCCGCAACGTGGTGAATCCCGACGACGTCATCGCCGAGTACGGGGCGGACACCTTCCGGCTCTACGAGATGGCGATGGGTCCGCTGGAAGCCTCGAAACCTTGGAATACCAGAGACATCGTCGGTGTCTACCGTTTTCTGCAGCGAGCCTGGCGACTCGCGATTGACGAGTCGACGGGCGAACTTCGCTTGCGGGAGTCCGCTGACGAGAATGTCGAGCGAGCACTGCATCGCACGATCGCGAAGGTCGGTGAGGACGTCGAGCGAATGTCGTTTAACACCGCAATCGCCGCGATGATTGAGTTCGTGAACGTCGCGACCGGCGTCGGCGTCACCGCCGACCAGCTCAGTCGGTTCAATCTAGTGCTCTCGCCCTTTGCACCGCACTTCGGCGAGGAGATCAATGCTCGCCTCGCGACCGTCGGGGGGGCCGAAGGGAGCGTTGTGACCATGGATTGGCCCACCTTCGATCCCGCGATGCTTCAGGACGAGTCGATCGAGATCCCGGTGCAGGTGCTCGGAAAGGTCCGAAGCCGCATCACCGTCGCCGCCGATGCCGATGCGGAGACGCTCGAAGCCGCGGCGCTTGCCGACGAACGCATCAAGGCGTTGATCGAGGGGAAGACCGTCCGGAAGGTGGTCGTGGTCCCCGGGAAACTCGTGAACGTGGTGGCGAACTGATGAGCCCACCATTGATACATCCTGCTTGGCGTCTCGCGGAACCGTGGCCGGCGATTCTGGTCGCGCCGCATGCCGTCGACGAGCCGCCGGATCTCGAGAAATTCCTGGCGGCACTCGCCGCGAGACTCGATGCGACCGTGGAGGTGATGGAGTTTCTTCCTTCCCCGGATGAGAAACATCCTTGGTCGGTGCTGGTCCGACTTCCGGAACAGCCAACCCCGGTCCTGATCTCGTGCGAGCGAACCAAGCGGATGGACGAAGTTCCACCGAGCCTTGCCGCGTCGGTCGCGGCATCGGGTTTCACCATCGTCGTGGAGTCCCTGCTCGACGGCGGGGATCCCCGGCTGACCTGGGGACGCCTCGCCATGGTCGCCGCAGTGCGTCCGGAGGCGATCGCCCTGCTCGACGGCACGACGGGCCGGTGGTTCGATCGGGAGGAGATCGATCGCGACCTCTCCGATCTCAGCCTCGGCCCACCAGAGGACGTGCTCTGGCGGGTTCAGGCAGTGTCGAGTTCGGAGAACCTCGAAGAGTGCACCGTCTGGCTCTACACCCGCGGTCTTCTTCGTTGCGGCCTTCCGGACCTCGAAATGCTGGAAGTTCCGGGCTCGGATGCGGCCGCGGCTTCGAAACTCATGGACGCCCTCGCGGGTCTGCTTCTTGAGGACGGTCCGGCGGCACCGGAGATTCCGTATCCCCTCGGCCCCGGAATCGACGTCGCGTTGATTCCCTGGAGGGAGATCGTCGAGACGCTTGATCCCGAGAGCCTTGGCAGCGAAGCGGATCGCGCGGCACTCTCCCAGGAGACGCCCAATCCGCTGCACGCCCGACGAGCAGTAATCTGCGACATCGAGCCGAAGGGGAGTTTCAAGCGTGTCTGGACGTGGCCGCAGAACGCGGTCACGCATTTTGCCCAACCCGATGCCGCGGTCTACCGAAGCGACATCTCGACGTCGCGAGCGTCGGAAGTGGCCCACCGAAGCTGGGCGTCGGCGGTCGAGGCGCATCAGCACGCATTGCCCGGAACGCTCCTCCTCGCAGGCATACCGCTCGGCGCGGATTCCGAGGGACGGGTCGAGCATGCCTGGTTGCAGGTGGAACACGCATCGTCGAGTGGTGGCAGCGGTCGCCTGTTGCGGGCGGCGTTCGATGGGCGACCGGCCGGAACCTCCCTCGACTTCCAGTCGGCGGATCTGGATGGATGGCGCCTGGTTCGAGGCGAGCATGCGATCGGGCCTGAGGACGCGATCGACCCGTTGGGCTTCGTCACGGACGCCCCAACCGGAGGTGGCGGATGACCCCAGACGAACCGATGTTCGATCACCTGGAGGATGACCCGCTGGGTCGGCCGCCGGTGGTGGTCGCCCGAGCACCGCAGCGGACGGAAATGGACGCGATCGGAATGATTCTCGCCGAAGAGGGCGTTCCCTCTCTGGTCGAGCAGGATCACGAGGCGACGCCGCCCGATTGGACGGTGCAGGTCTCGGAGGCTGCCGGCGATGATGCTCGTCGGCTTCTGGAGAATCGGGCCGCCGTCGCTTCGCACATCGACTGGGATGCGGTTGATGTGGGAACGCCTCCTGCCGAAGTGCGGTTGATTCTGGAGGGAGCGGGGCGAATGCGACGCTTCAATACCGTGGTACGAGTGGCGGGAACCGTGGTCGGGATGATCATGCTGGTTCTGGCGATCGTGGCGGTGCTGGCCACCCTGTTAACCTGACCGCGCCGATCGAAGGCGTATGGCCAAGGCAACCGGCCGAACTTCAGTCTCGAACAGGATTCCCTTCATGCGATTGATTTCTTTCCTCCGTGCGTTCCGGACGGTCTCCCATGGTTCGTCGCCCGTTCTAGCGATCGCGGTGACGCTGATGGTGAGTAGTCTTGGCGGCTGCGGCGGCTACGTTTTGACGGGAAAGGCTGTGGTCGGGGCCTACAACTCCATTGAACTCGTAGACAAGGACGACCCTCGGCTCAAGGATCGCGGTACGCCGGGCGTTCGTGTGGAGGCGATCCGCGACCCTAATTCGCTCGGACGAAAGACGGTCGCGTATGCGAGCAGCGGGGGGAACGGCGACCTTCGCCTGGCGATCAGCGGGATCGGTGTCGGTTTTCTCGAAGAAGAGTGGGAATTGAACGCGAAGATGGCTGGAGCCAGCTACGCGGCGAACATCTTTGAACTTCCATTCAATGCCGATTCCGTGAGACTGCTGGTGGTGGTCGAGCCCGGAAGCGGTCGTCACGGGAGTTCCCTGAACGAAGAAGCCCAACGGGAACTGGATTCCTTCGACGTCCAAATTCCGAAGGACTCGGCGATCTATCGCTGAGCATCCGGTCTGCGTTCGCACGGCCCCCAAGGGTTAGGAGGGAGCATCGACCCATGCGTTACCGCTACCACCTGAATCTGGCCGGTGTTCTCTACCTGGCAGTCACGCTTCTGGTCGGGTTCGCGGCGACGATCCGTCCGAACAACCTTCTCGTCTGGATCTTCGGCCTTCTGCTCGGGCTCATCGTGATCAGTGGCCTCATCAGTGGTGGCGCCTTATTCCGGATCTCGATGAGACGGCTTGATCCGATGAACGGCCGGGTCGACCGACCGATGATCGTTCGCTACGCGATTCAGGGCGGTAGCCGGTTCATCCCTCTTTTTGACGTGCGAATTCGCGAGGTTCCCTCAAGGGACGCCGACTCCTCCGATTGGTCGACCTTCGCCGCAGGGGCCTTCGCCTGGGTCATGCATGCGGGGCCGGGGGAGACCGTCCACGCGGAGGCCGTCTTCGTGCCGCGACGCCGAGGGCGGATGAAGTTTCATCGACTCGAGGCCCGCTCCAGTTTCCCCTTTGGACTCATTGGGAAGTCGGTCACGATCGAGAGAGAACTTGAGACGCTGATCTTCCCCCGCACCTGTCGGATCCGGGCGAGTGCGATCGAGAAACTTCTCGGTGGAGGAATCGGAGGAGGACGTTCCGGCCCCGGTACCGGGTCGATCGGCGAGTATGCGGGGCTTCGGGAGTATCGGCCCGGAGACAGTATTCGTTCCGTGGCCTGGAAACGCATCCGTCCCGATCAATTGCCAGTGGTCATTCAAAGAGCCATGCCATCTCCGCCCAGGCTGATTCTCGTCCTTGACCTGCGTCGTCCGACGGAGCGCCTGAGGCTCGTCGAGGGATCAAACCATCGCGAGCAGGAGGAGGAGGCCATCAGTTTCGTCGCCTCCATCGCGGAGACCGCCATCGGACTTGGTGTCGAGGTGGGGCTCCGGATCGCGGGAACTTCAATGCCCGACCTTCCGATGCGCGGTGGACGCCGGCATCTCGGTCGACTGCAGGCGCAACTCGCCGCGATCGATCTCGATTCCGAGCGTCTCGATCGGGAGATCGTCATTCCACCACCCAACGTCGCTTCGGTGGTCGTGGTCCACGTCGACCGGGTCGATCCATCGCTCGGTCATCACGGTGCCTGGCATCTTCTTCCCGCGAATCTCGCGGAGTTCGCGGCACGCCCGACGGAGGGTCGAGCCCCTTCCATGCAGCCGCGGGAGGCCGGCGGTACCGAGTCGGACAATGGGGAGGCGGCCGCATGACGCCGCTATCCCGGTATCGCCGCCATCTCCGGATCGAGGTGCTTCTCGCCGTCACCGCCTATGCAGTGGCGCTGCAGACCTTCGAACTCATGTTCGTCCTTGGAGCCGCGGCGCTCGCCAGCGGTTACGTCAGTGACGGTCCTCGCGGTCGTTACCTGCCGATCTGGGTGACCACCGTTCTGGCGGCGATGCTCTTTGGTTGGTCCGTCTTCTCGTTCCTGGCGAATCCCGATCCGGCGTCGGTCATGGCGTTGGTGGGACGGCTCGGATGTTCTCTCGCGGTGCTGCGACTCTTTGGTCGTCGATCCGCCCGGGAGGACCGGCAGGTCATCCTTCTCGCGGTGGTGGCGGTGGTGGGAGCGTGTCTGTATTCATTCCAATTCCTCTTCGGTCTGCTGGTCGTGGTCTTCTCGCTTCACACCGTCCAGGTGATCATGCTCAATCGCCTTCAATCGGGACTCGATGACGCTCGAGCGGACCGTCGTGGATTGACCGCAGATCTTCCGGTACCTCCGGTCGAGGCCGCGTCGGGCCGATCACCGATCGGTGAGTTCCGCGGACTGGTCGTCGGCTGCACGTTTGTCGCCTGCGTGCTCGCGACCGGCGTCTTTCTGATCTTCCCTCGGCAGATCGACGCCGACGGGGCGTCGTTGGGATCCAGAACCGGCTTCACTCCCGAAGTAGACCTGACGCGGAACGACCAACTCGAACAGAGCAATCGCGAAGTGTTCACCGTCGAATGGGCCGACCCTCAGGGGGTTCCGATCCAGTGGCCGCAACCGCTCCGACTTCGTGGCGCCGTGCTCGATCGCTGGAACGCCGCTGACCGTCGTTGGATGGCCAGGGCAGGAAGGCGGTATCTCCGCACCGTGACGACCAGCGGTGATCCCGATGAGTTCGTCTCGCTGGGAGCTGCGGAGATCGGCCGTGGCCTGTACACGCAAACCGTGACCATGCGCTCGCTTGCGACTTCTCGGGTGTTTGCCCGTTGGGCGCCGCTGGCGATCGCCTGTGATCAGCCTCGGACCTTCACAATCGACCCGGCCGATCTGGAATTGGAAGACACGATCACTGGAGAACTTGATCGGTTCACGACCTATCGGTTGCTGGTCGATCCGAATCCGTCGCCCGAGGCCATCGAGTCGATCGCCGGTGATGCGATTCCACCGGTCCGCCCGCCGATCTTCAACGTCCCCGAGGTGCGCGAGGAGGCGGAGCGGATTCTCAGCGAGAGGGCACCCGAACTGCTTGAACCACTGATCGATGCGGACGAGGCAGTCCGGTGGCGTCGAAATCGGCAGATCGCGGAGACTTTTACACGCTATCTTCGGGGCGATGACTTCCGATACACGCTCGATCTGCGTCGATTCGTGCAGCGTCGAGGCGTCGATCCCATCCATGCCTTCCTCACCGAATACCGATTCGGTCATTGCGAGTACTTCGCTTCCGGACTGGCCGGGCTCTGTCAGTCGTTGGGAATCGAGTGCCGGGTGGTCACGGGATTCGTGGCGGTCGAGTACGACGATGCACTTGGGCGGTACATCGTCCGTGAATCAAATGCCCATGCCTGGGTCGAGGTCCGGACCGGCCGATGGTCGTGGCGGGAATTCGATCCCACCAGCAGCGAGGTTCTTGATGAACTCCAGGCTGGCCGGCGGAGCTGGGCCGACGACTGGCGATGGCTCTACGATCGCGCGGATTTTCTGTGGACGAGCCGCTTCGTCACGTTCGATGGCAAGAGTCAGGCGACGCTGGCCGATCGCTTCGGTGCACTCGTGGGGTCGGGAGGATGGGGCGTGCTCGAGGACGCTCGGTCGATCGCGCGGAAGGTGAATAAGTACTTCCAACTCGGTCCCGCCGGGTACATCTGGCTCGGGATCGTCGCGCTGGCGGTGAGTCTCGGGGTCGTCGCGATCGTCGCCGAGTTGCGACGGCGGCGTCGGATACGGCAGGTGCTTCATGCCGGCAGGGACGTGCCTCTCGGCAGGCTCCGTGAGGCGGCGTTCTACCTCGATCTTCTTGACGTCTTCGAAGTCGCGGGATGCGCGAAACCGGGATCCACCCCGCCGCTGAAGCATCTGGACGAGGTTCTGCGAGTGCGCCCGGATGTTGCAGAGGCGGCCAGGCCGTTGGTCGAGCTCTTCTACGAGGTCCGATTTGGAGATCGTCGACTCGACGCGTCGGCACGTCGATCAGCGGCGGAGTCGGTCGTTCAACTGCGAGCGATCGCGGAAGGTGGTCTGTCATGAGCAGTCATTCGGATTCGGATCAATCCCCCTACGACGAAGCAGAGACTCTCGCTCAGGTCCAGGGCGTGAAGGCCCGTTTGATACGTGGGCCTTCACGAGTGCTGGATCTGGGGTGTGGTTCCGGCCGGATTGCGCGGCACCTGAGCCTGGCAGGACATCACGTGACCGGCGTCGATCGAGCGTCGGGCCATCGCTCGGAGTTCGAGTTGTCGACCGATGCGATGGCGACTTTCGTGGTCGGTGATTTCTCGTCGACCGCCGGCTGCAGGTCGCTCCCCGCCGGCCCCTTCGATGCCATTCTTCTTCTTGGCAACACGCTGGCATTGATCCGGGAGCCGGGCATCGTGCGTGATCTGTTCCTGGCAGTCGCGGAACGGCTGGATCCGGAGGGGATTCTCGTCTACGACGACTTTCCGTTCACCGCCTGGTCGGAATTGGCGGCGGGGAACTGGGGTGAAGGGATTTCCGAGGACGGATCGATGCAGATGATTTGGATTCCCGGAGAGCCTGAATTCGTGCTGCGATCCGGGGATGAGGTTGATCCGGAAGCCGAGGAACCTCGGCCCGAGGAGCGAGTGCTTCGGATCTGGTCGATGGCTGAACTGAACGATGCCGCGGAGTTGGCCGGATTGACGGTCGGGGGCCATGATCCGGGGGCTTCGATGGTCGTGCACGTGCACGCGAGTCCGTAATCGAACCGCTCTATCGGACGCATAGAGCGTCTTGCGGTTCAATTCACGTTGGATCATTCCGCCGATGCGGATTCGGAGGTCGTCCGATACTAGACTTCCGGCTCGAACTCGATTCCTCGGTGGTCTTGAGCGGTCACAAAGGTCGATGAGAACGAAAGAACGCCCGGTCGGGCATCCGTCATGCTGGACGGATCGTGTCCCCGGGGTGGCGTGGCGGTCTTCTTCGGAAGCCGTCGCAAATGCGAAAGTGAGTACCCGGCGTGCCGGCATCTAGAAGCAGAACTCATGATTGGCGACGCCTTCTCGAGCAGATTCACGAGCGAGGCGGTGCGATCGAATTCGCGATCGCCCATCCTGATCGCGGCGAGACCGATCCGTCACTCCATGTCAATGGGCCGGATCTGGTCTGGCGAGTTCGAGTGCTCGGTCTCACCAAGGACGAAATCGCGGTCGAGCGCCCGGTCACCCTCGGACGCGACGTCCGCATCGACGCGGGCATCGAACTGGTCGGCGCCATCGCCATCGGCCAGAATCGCTGGACGTTCCGGACCACCAATCTTGGCGACGTCTCCGGAGGCAGCGCCGGACACGCGCCAGGCCTGCGTCTGGCGATGCCGACCGAGGTCAGCCGGTCACAACGCCGCCGCATCCGGGTCGACACGAAAGCGGTCACGCTTCCGAGTGTGGAGATCTGGCCGCTGCTCGATCCCAAGTCAGTGATTCCCGCCGAGCGAGCGACCGAACTGGCCTTCGAATCCTGGAAGTCAGGCGAAAAGATCATTGGAGGGGGACGTTTTTCGGATGCGGTCATGCCCGTGGTCGGGCCGAAGTTCACCGCGGAACTCGCCAACCTCGGTGGAGGTGGTGTCGGTTTGGTCGTCGATCACGAGAATACCGCGGCGGTCGGACGGCATCGGATCTTCTGGCTGCGACTCTCACTGGAACCCGAAATACCCGTTCCGGTCTGCGCCTCGGGCAAGGTTGTGCATACCCACATCGATTCGACGCAACGAACCTACGTCGGCATCGCCTTCGATTTCAGCTTCAACCAGCCCCACCAGTCGCTGGTCGCGAACCAGATTCTCAGTTACATCGAAAAGCAGCAGGAGCTGCAGCGGCAGGCACGCGATCAACGGGAATCCGGCAGGCCGGGCTGAGCGATCGGGGCCCGAACCCCATCGGCCGTCGGCATGCGCTCGATCGTGCGACGGAATACCTCCGTCTTGTCGAGACTCTCCAGGTATTCCTCTTGCGGATTCGATTCCGCGACGATTCCACAACCTGCGTGGTAGTCGATTCTGCCATCGATCTCATCCGGCTCGCCTCCACGCGTTCCAGTCGCGGTGATCGTTCGGATGGCAACGTTGAGCACGGAGAAACCCGAGTCGTCGATCCAGCCGATGGCACCGCAGTAGGGTCCGCGTCGAACGGGCTCGAGTTCGTCGATGATCCGCATCGCTTGGATCTTCGGTGCCCCGGTGACCGAACCCGGTGGGAACGCGGCCAGAATCAGATCAGCAACATCGCACTCAGGACGAAGGATGCCGGAGATTTCCGCGATGCCGTGGTGCACGGTGGGATGCGTCTCGATCGATCTCGGCTGACTGACCTCGATGGATCCGATGCGGCAGACGCGGCCGAGGTCGTTGCGCATCAAGTCGATGATCATGTTCAGTTCGGCGGTGTCCTTCTCGCTTGTGGCGAGTTCGTCGATGGCCCGGTCGGACGGGCGGGTTCCCTTGATGGGGCGGGTCCGAACCCGGACACCATCCGGCCCCGGGCGGGTCTCGAGGAAGAGCTCGGGGCTGAGTGAGACGATCGATCGGCCGGAACCGCACTCCAGGACCGCACCGTATCGAGGTGCCGCGACTTCGAAGGCCGTTGCCGCGAGGCTTCTGATTGACCCACTGAATTCCGCCCCGAATCGCTGGGCCAGGTTCGCCTGGAAGCAGTCGCCGGCGTGGACGCGCTCGATCACATCTGCGACTCCACGCCGATATTCGTCGGCATGAAGGTCGCCTTGCAATGGTCCGATCTTTGGTCGAGGCAGATCGCGGGGCTCCAGCTGGGGAACCACCGAGGCATCTCCGCAGATGGTCGTTGCCTCTTCGGTCTGGAGGATGCCGCCGTCACACCGAAGGAGAATCGCGTCGGGCCAGTCGCGATCGTCGGTCGGGGGTCTTTCCGAGATCGCGGTCGGCTCGAGATGCCGGAAGAGGTCGTAGCTCAGCATCACGAAGAATCCCCGACCGGTCGGCAGAGGCGCCGTCTTGCTGGTCGATCCGGCGATCGCGA
>JAPKCC010000094.1 GCA_028823105.1 Phycisphaerales bacterium
CTGGAGGGGGTCGGTCATGAAGATTCCATCAGAGAATCCACGATTCTACTCGTTGGAATGACCACGCCGTGCCGGCGAACAGGGCTGGCGACCTTCTGGAGCGGGAAGGATCACCGCGAGGACGACCTGAGGGCATCACCGAGGGGCCGATGCCCCTCTTCGCTTGAGCGGATCGACCGATGGCCATCCATCCGCGTACGATTTTGACATGCCACTCTTCCTCACCATCGTCCTGCTCCTTCCCCAGAACGCCGGCGACCCGATTCCACCCCCGATCATCGAACCTTTGACGCTCGAGATGATCATGTCGGATTCTGCGTGGATCGGCGCCGCGCCGGAGCGTCCGCGATGGAGCGTCGACGCCTCGACGATCGTCTTCTCGAGGCGACGGGGCGAGACGTCTGAACGCGACGTGATCCGAATCGACCCGACCACCGGCGAGGAAACCGTGCTCTCCGACGTCGAGGCCGACGCGCTGATTCCGAGCGGCAACTGGAATGACGACCGCACCCTCATGGTCACCAGCCGAAATGGAGACCTGGTCCTCTTCGACCGAAACTCCGGCGAGGCAACGCAACTCACTCGAACCACCGCGTCGGAATCCCGCCCTCGATTCCTCACCGACGGACGAATGGCCTTCGAACGCGGCGGCGTCACCATCACCCGTGATCTCGCGACCGGCATCGAGATCGAAACCGCCGAGATCCGATTCGAGAATGAACCGGAGCCACCGTCCGACCCAGAAGGACTCGCCGCCGACCAAAGACGAATCTTCGACGCCCTCAAGAAACAGGCCGACCAACGTGAGGTATCGAGGCTCCGTCGCAAGGCGCGACGTGCGGGGAACGAGCACGACGTCGTGGGTCCGATCAGACTCGACCCCGGACTCCGGTCCGTCCGCGAACATCTTTCACCCAACGGCCGCTGGATGCTCCTCGAGACCGCGCCAGCTCAAAGAGCCGACTCGAAAGCCGATGCAATGCCGGTCTTCGTCACGGAAGACGGGTACGTCGATAGCAGACGGATTCGATCAAAGGTCGGTTCGTCGGAACGTGCAGCCGAGCGACTCTTTCTCATCGACCTCTTTGAGGCGACCCACCGGGAGATCGATCTGGACTCACTTCCGGAGCGCCACGCCGATCGCTTCGAGGTGATCCGAGCAGAGAACCTCGAGTGGCAATCCGCGCTCGATGAATCCAAAACATCAGAGGACGAGTCAAAGGGCGATGCCGGGACCGAGACCGATGCCGAGAACGCGGCGAAGACCGACACCGATGACGACGTGGCCGCCACCATCAGCCGGATCGCGGCGACGGTTCGGGAACAACATCTCGACGATGAAGACACGACGTCACCACCAGCCCGCCCGATCTCGATCAATACGGTGCGATGGAACACCGCGGGCGATCTCGCCGCGATTCAGATTCGCAGCCATGACAATAAGGATCGGTGGACGACCGTCCTTGAACCGACGGTCGCGATCAAGGACGGGCAATGCACGGTGATCGATCATCTCTACGACCCGGCGTGGATCGGCTGGGGCTTCAACGAGTTGGGATGGCTCCGGGATCAACCGGCGCTCTGGTTCCTGAGCGAGGCCGATGGCTGGTCGGATCTGCTCGTCTGGCGGCGCGACGAGATCAAGGATGAGCATCCACCATCAAAGACCGACACGCCTCCGCCGCCAGTACCAGAGGACACGGCGTTGGTGGCAGAAGCCGATGAAGGTGATGAAGCGCCTGAAACCGATGAAGCGGCTGAAACCAATGAAACGGATGAAGCCGAGCCTGAACTTGAAGCGACGCCGATCGCAGGAACCATCACGCCGCTGGTCGCGGGTCGATTCGAAGTCAAGTCCGTCCGGCAGCATCCGGTGGACGACTCCCTCTGGTTCATCTCCAATCGAGACGACCCGAGCATCTGGCGACTCGAACAGGTCGAGCCGACGTCCGGCTGGGCAGAAACGATGGTCGGCGACCCTGGCATGGTCGAAACCTATTCGATCTCACCAGACGGCACTCGCGTCCTCTATATGCACTCGACGATTGAACATCCGGCCGAACTCTACGTTCGAAGCCTCGACGATTTGACCGCCGACCGGAAACTGACGCATTCGACGACACCCCTTTTCGATCGGATCGAACGCCATCCGCCAGTCTTGGTTGACGTACCAAGTCGGCACGGTCGACCGATCCGTGGACGCCTTTATGTCCCCGACGTCGAGAACTCCGAACTCGAGGCGCGCGGGCGGCGACCAGCCATCCTCTTCGTGCACGGCGCTGGGTATCTTCAGAACGCCCACGCAGGCTGGAGTCGCTACTACCGCGAAGGGCTCTTCCATGACCTCCTCGCGCGGGAGGGCTTCGTGGTCCTCGACCTGGACTATCGCGCCAGCGCTGGTTACGGCCGCGACTGGAGGACCGCGATCGCCCGCGACATGGGCCCCGCCGAGCTCGACGACCTCGAGGACGGCATCGCGTGGCTTACCGAGTATCACGACGTTGATCCACAACGCGTCGGGGTCTACGGCGGAAGCTACGGAGGATTCGTCACCCTCATGGGCCTCTTTACCCGTCCGGGGACGTTTGCCTGCGGGGCGGCATTGAGGCCGGTCACGGACTGGGCTCACTACAACGACGGCTACACCCGGAACATCCTGAACGCACCCGCGGACGATCCGCTGGCCTATCGACGCAGTTCACCGATCGAGCACGCTGGGGGCCTGGCCGACCCGCTGCTGATCTGCCATGGCATGGTGGATGACAACGTGGCGTTCCAAGACACGGTCCGGCTGGCCCAACGATTGATCGAACTGAAGAAAGAGAATTGGGAAATCGCTCTCTACCCAATCGAGGCCCATGGTTTCCGGGCGGCGACGAGCTGGCTCGACGAATATCGGAGGATCCGTCGGCTCTTCCGGGAATGCCTCCTCGAACGTCCCCGTTGACCCCGGTTCAGATATCATCTCCAGCGTGAAACAATCCACCAGATCCATCGTCAACGCCGTCACCCCGCTCGCCGTGCTCCTTGCCCTTGGAGTGATGGGCTGCGAGGACCAAAGAAACGCGTTTCAGGCTCCCCCGCCACCAAAGGTGACGGCGATGCACCCCGAGATGCGGCTCTTCGAGCCATATCGAGACATCGTCGCGACCGTCGAACCGCTCGAAACCGTCGAGATCAGAGCCCGGATCGCAGGTTTTCTTCAGTCATGTGAGTTTCAGCCGGGAGACGTGATCGAATCCGGCGCCGTTCTTTTCCGCCTCGAACCCGACGAATACGACGCCAATCTGGCCATCGCCAACGCCGACCTTCGGAGCGCCGAAGCGAACTTGCAGCTGAACCAGCAGATCCAGTCCAAGTACCAAGCGGCCTTCGATCAAGGCGCGGCCACGGAAATCGAGATTCTGGAATCCGAAGCGAACGTCGAACTGGCGGCCGCCACGGTCGAGCAGGCGAAGGCCAAGGTCACCCGGAGCAAACTTGACGTCGCCTACACCACCATCACGGCCCCGATCAAGGGACAGATCGGCGAGGACCTGGTCAGCGTCGGCAACCTGGTTGGACGAGGCGAACCGACCCTCTTGGCGAAGATCACCACCGTCGACCCGATGAACGTCTACTTCTCCGTTCCGGAGAACTCATTCCTCGACTTCCGACGGCGGATGAACGCGGCGGGCATGGAGGCCGACACCCGAGGCACGTACCAGTTCAAGGCGGTCCTTCCGGACGGCCAGATCTACGATCAACCGGGAACCGTCGACTTCGCGGCTCCGGAAATCGATCGAAACACCGGAACGGTGACCATTCGAGGCGTCATTCCAAACCCGGATGGGCTCCTGCGGTCGGGACTCTTCGTGCGAGCTCGACTGGCCGAACCATCCCGCAAGTCGCTGGCCCTGCCGCAGTCCGCGGTACTGATCGACATGGCTGGCTCCTACGTCTACGTGATCGATAAAGACGAGATCGTGTCCCGCCAGGGTGTCTCGGTCGGGATCGCGATCGACGGTATCCAGGAAATCGACGCTGGTCTTGACGAGACCTCCATGGTCATCGTCGACGGCATCCTCCGAGCCCGCCCCGGATCGGCGGTGGCCCCGGATACCGTGAACCTTGATCAAGCCATGAGACTCATTGACCCCAGTGCGCCGCCTGCCAAGACCGCCGACACGAACGGGGACGCCTGATCCCATGCTGAGTAGCGTCTTCATTCGGCGACCGATCTTCGCTTCGGTCATCTCGATCGTCACCCTGATCATGGGGGCCATCGCCTACACCGCGCTGCCGCAGGCGCGATATCCAAACATCGCCCCCCCCACGATCCAGGTCACCGCGGTATTCCCCGGTGCAAGCGCATCCACCATCGGTGCGACGGTCGCGACGCCGCTGGAGCAGGAGATCAACGGCGTGGACGGCATGCTCTATATGAGCAGCGTCTCAGCGAGTGATGGATCTTGTTCGATCACCGTCTCCTTCGAAGTCGGCACCGATCTTGACACCGCCAACGTGCTGGTTCAGAACCGGGTGGCCTCGGCGATCCCGAAACTCCCGGAAGAAGTCCAACGCCAAGGCGTCATGACCAAGAAGCAGTCGACGGACATTATCCTTTATGCATCGCTGGTCTCTGATAGTGACAACTACGACGCCCTCTTCCTGAACAACTATGCCGAAGCCTTCGTCCGGGACGAGTTAACCCGCGTCCCCGGAGTCGGCGACATCAAGACCTTTGGCGTCGGCTTGTACAGCATGCGGATCTGGCTCGACCCCCAGATCCTTCGTTCGCTGGAAATGACCACCAACGATGTGGTTTCCGCGATTCGAAGCCAGAACGCCGAAGTCGCAGCCGGTCGAATTGGCGCCTCCCCGGCGCCCCCCGGACAGGTATTCGACTACACCGTGACGACCACCGGCCGACTGAACACCGCCGAAGAATTCGAAAAAATCGTGATCCGGACCGGCACCGATGGAACGCTGGTCAGGCTCAGTGACGTCGCGCGGATCGAACTGGGCTCACAGAGCTACAACCTTTCCTCCACGCTCAATGGCCAGCCCGCCGCGACCCTCGCGATCTACCAGCTCCCGGGCGCCAACGCCATTGATGTCGCCGACGGATGCGTGGACGTCCTCGAGAAACTTTCCGAATCGTTTCCCGAAGGCGTCAAGTACAAGCCCGTCTACGACGGCACCCTGATCATCCGAACCAGTCTCGCCGAATTGCAGACCACGCTGTTGATCACAATCGGCTTGGTCATCCTGACCGTCTTTGTCTTCCTGCAGAACTTCCGAGCGACCCTCATCCCCGCGGTGACCATCCCCGTTTCCCTCATCGGAACCTTCGCGGTGATGCTCGCACTCGGTTTCAGCCTGAACCTTCTCACGTTGTTCGGCCTGGTACTCGCGGTCGGAATCGTGGTCGACGATGCGATCGTGGTGGTAGAAAACGTGACGAGGATCCTCGACGAGGAACGAATACCCCCCCGCGAAGCCGCCTTGAAAGCGATGAAGGAAGTCTCCGGCCCGGTGATCGCGACGACCATCGTGTTGCTCGCGGTATTCGTGCCCGCCGCTTTCCTCGGTGGCATCACCGGCAGTCTCCTCAAACAGTTCGCGCTCACGATCTCCATCGCGACCATCTTCAGTTCGATCAACGCCCTCACCTTGAGCCCCGCGCTGGCTGCGGTGCTCCTCCGCCCGACGCCCGAAAAGAAGAACATCGTCTTCCGCGGCTTTGATGCCGTGCTTGGACGAGTCACTTCAGGCTACGTTGCGACCGTCAAGGGATTGATCGCCATCTGGCCGCTGACCCTCATCGGCTTCCTCTCGTTGGTGATGCTCGCTGGCTGGCTCTTCGGCCAACTCCCAACGGGGTTCGTCCCACAGGAAGACGAAGGATTCTGCGTGGTCAACGTGCAGCTTCCCGACGCATCGAGCATCTCCCGAACCCAAAACGTCGTAGACCGCGTTGCGGGAGCCGCCGATGAGATCCCCGGCGTCGCCGACGTCTTGGCGATCACGGGGTACTCTCTCCTTTCAGGTGCTGGATCGCCCAACGCGGGGACCATCATCGTGGTCTTCGAACCCTGGAGTGATCGGACCACCGAGGAACTCGCTCAAGCAAGCATCATCCAGCAGTTGAATGGCATCGGCGGCACGATTCAGGAAGGCGCCGTTCTGGCGTTCCCGGTTCCGTCCCTGCCCGGGCTGGGCGCCAGCGCCGGACTCTCCCTCGAAATTCAGGACCGGGCCGGCCTTGGCATGGAAATGCTTCAGGGAGCGCTCGACCAGTACGTCTTCGCAGCCAACTCACAGTCCGGCATCGGTCGCGCATTCTCGACCTTCTCGGCGAACGTGCCCCAGGTGTTCGTCGACATCGATCGTGACCGTGTCCTCTCGAGAGGGATCAAGCTCGACGATGTCTTTCAGGCGTTGTCGGCTAACCTCGGCTCCTACTACGTCAATGACTTCGCGTCCTTTGGTCGGATCTATCAGGTCAGGACCTCCGCGGAACCGCAATTCCGATCACGACCCGCCGACATCGGCGAACTCGAGATCCGCAACCGATCCGGCGACATGCTGCCGCTCTCCGCCGTCGCCGATATCCGGCAAACCTTCGGTCCCGAGAACGTCTTTCACTTCAACATCTATCCCTCCGCCCGCGTCACCGCAGGGCCCGCCCCCGGCTTCTCTGGTGGCGAGGCGCTCGACCTGATGGAACAGATCGGCACCACCGAACTGCCACCCGGCACGGGCTTCGCCTGGCGAGACATGGCGTACCAGATGAAATCCTCAACCGGCGCGATGAGCACGATCTTCGGCCTCGCGGTGATTCTGGTCTACCTGGTGCTCGCAGCGCAATACGAGAGCTGGGCACTCCCGATCTCCGTGGTCCTCTCCATACCCACGGCCCTGCTCGGCGTGGTGGGCGCCTTGATGATCTCCGGACTGCCCATCGACCTCTACGTCCAAGTCGGCATCGTCCTATTGATCGGTCTGGCGGCGAAGAGCTCTATTTTGATCGTCGAATTCGCCAAGTCCAAACGAGATGAAGGCCTCTCCGCCACCGAAGCCGCATTGATGGCTGCCCGGCTTCGATTCCGCGCGGTCCTGATGACCGCCTTCAGCTTCATCCTCGGCGTCATTCCCCTTCTCGTCGCAGAGGGCGCCGGTTCAGCCAGCCGCCGGACCATGGGGGCCACCGTCTTCGGCGGCATGCTCGCCGCCACCATCATTAGTCTTCTCGTCGTGCCCGTCCTCTATTCTGTCGTTCAACGGCTGGCCGACGTCGGCCGTCGCGATCAACCAGAAAAGACGACCCCCGAAGCCAAATGACCGACACCCCCCTTGCGATCGATCTCCAGTACAACGGCCTCCCAGAGGCCGCCGCATCCTTCGTCTTCGAAGGTGACACCGGCCATGTACTCATTGAGTCCGGGCCGCTCGCCACGCTCCAGACCTTGAAGACCGGTCTTCTCGACCATGGGATCGATCCCGCGTCGATTCAGGCCGTCCTCCTCACCCATATCCATCTCGATCACGCTGGCGCCGCCGGTTGGTTCGCGGCACAGGGTGCCGACATCTACGTCCATCCATTCGGCGTCAAGCATCTCGTCGACCCGACCCGGATCAACGAGAGTGCGCGTCGCATCTACGGAGCGCAACTGGCCGAGATCTTTGGCGAGATGCTCCCCTGCACCGAATCGAAGGTACATGCGGTCGCGCACAGCGAGACGATTTCCATCGACGGCCTCGAGTTCACCGCGATCGAAACACCAGGTCACGCGAGGCACCACCACGCCTGGTCGACCACGATCGACGGGCGGCAATGCTGCTTCACCGGCGACGTCGCCGGGATGCGGATCCCCGGAACATCTTGGGTGACGTTACCGCTGGCACCGCCTGAGTTCGATCCTGAAATCTGGCAGCAGTCGCTCGATCGGATCCAGGCCTTCGATTTCGACACCCTCTATCTCACCCATTTCGGTGCGGTGGAGAACCCCAGTGACCATCTTGCAGCCGCGAGAACCCAGATCATTTGGGAGACGGAGGTCGTGACGCGGATCCTCGACGATCCCAACCTCGACCAAGAGGGACAGAAGACCGCCTATCTCGAGGCCCTTCACGCCCGAGCGACCGCCAATGGAGTCACGAAGGCTGATTGCGATGCCTATCTCAGTGCCGGAATGGTCGATATGAACCTTGGCGGCGTCCAGCGGCATCTCGATCTGCTTCGAAAAACCTCCGATCAGTCAGGTTTCGGATCCAATCCGACATTTCCGACGAAATAGAGAAGGTTCCGAGGTTTGCATCGATGAAGCTTGCCTATTCGCCGCACTGCAAACTCGGATCAACGTAGTGTGTGAATCCACCGAACTCAGGTCTCCCTCGGAGAACCACCATGCGACCTTCCTTCATGATCACCCTGTTCATCGCCGCCACCCTCGCCATGATCGGCCTCGGGCTTGCGGCAGCACCCGAACGGACCCCCCAAGACCGGAACGCCTCCACCATGACTGACCGTGATGCCAAGAAGCAGATCTCGTCCGCGGGATTCGATGTGAGCCCGCTGTCCCGCGAGAAGGTCGAGACCCTCGCCCAGAAACTCACGCCCGAGCAGTATCGGATCACGCAAAACGCGGGAACCGAACGGGCTTTCTGCGGAACGCTCCTCGACAACAAGAAGGATGGCATGTACGTGTGCGTGGTGTGCGGACTTCCGCTCTTCAAGAGCGAGCACAAATTCATCTCGGGTACCGGGTGGCCCAGTTTCTTCAACCCGTTCGATGCAGCACACGTCGCAGAGATTCGCGATGACACCATCGGCATGTCACGGGTTGAGATCAACTGCGCTCGATGCAACGGACACCTCGGCCACGTGTTCCCTGACGGACCACCGCCCACCGGACGCCGCTTCTGCCTCAACAGTGAGTCGCTCGAGTTCTTTGAGAACGGTCAGGAAATCCCCGTCGAGAGCCGACCGCTCCCCATCGAGACCGGCTACTTCGCCGGAGGATGCTTCTGGGGGGTGGAATACGGCTTCCAGCAAATTCCGGGAGTGATCTCCGTCGAGAGCGGATACCAGCAGGGACGTATCGACAATCCGACCTACAAGCAGATCTGTAACGGCGATACGGGCCATGCCGAGAGCGTCAAGGTGGTGTTCGATCCCACGAAGATCTCCTACGAGAAGCTCGTGCGATTCTTTCTTCATCTTCATGACCCCACCCAGATGAATCGACAGGGTCCCGACTTCGGAACGCAGTACCGCTCCGGTATCTATACCGTCGGCGCCGAACAACTCGCGACCGCGCAACGGGTCAAGGCCGAAGTCCAGTCCGCCACGCTCTTCAGCGGCAGACAGATCGTCACCGAGGTCGAACCCACAAAGACCTTCTGGGCGGCTGAGGACTATCACCAGAACTACATCGAGAACACCGGCCGATCTTGCCATGTGACGCTCCCCGCCGCGTTCAAGGCTGCCGACATTCAACCCGTCACCATGGGTAAGTCCAAGTGACCGGCGACCCGGATCCGGGTCGAGAAAATGGTGGCTAGAAAAACAAGGCCGCGGCACGTCTGAGACGTTCCGCGGCCTTTCGGCTGTCTTCCCACCACGCCGTTCAGGATCGTCGACGACGAACACGCGAGGTGAGCAGGGCGATTCCGCCCAGCGCGAGAGCGCCTGGCGAGGGCACTGACTGGTTAAGCCCCTGGATCCAGGCGTCACCGACGTCCGCACCCGTGAGATCAGTACTCGTGAGCCCGAGATCAATCAGGATGGTTGCGAAGTTCGCGGTGATCAATAGGTCACCGGTCACATCAAAGGTGCTGAGCGATGGCGATGCCTCGTCGATCACGACCGCGAACAGGGCACCGAGGCCTGAACCATTGAAAAAGGTGTCGCTCACCGTGAAGGCCTGAAGTCCGGCGTCGTAGCCGATGTCGAAGTTGCCAATCGTGATCGCCTCATTGAACGTGAGCGTTCCGCGATGCTCGATCGATCCCGAGAAGGATCCGAAGAAATCCATGGTGTCGTACTGAAAATTCGTCGCCCCGGTTTCGGCGTAGGGCGAAGTGATCGCGAAGGCGACTGAATCGTTCCCTAGATTTCCTGGAATGATCACACCATCACTCACGCCAGTGAGTTCTAGGTCCGTCACGCTTGAGATGAGCTCGAAGTCAAGAAGCACGTTGGTCTGGCCTCCGACCACATCCACCAAGTCAGCGCTCGCTGCACCGACGACACCTGCCGCGGCAACAGCTGCACAAAGTCTTCCTATCGTCATTGTCTTTTCCTTTTCCTAAACAAACAATCACTCCTCCCGAACAGACGAGAGGAGAATTTACGCGCCGTTATTCGCCCGGAACGCCCGTAAGTTTCAACTTGTTGCCAACAACGTGAATCGTCCCCAGTTCCCGACGCGTCTCACGCAACGACGGCGACGTGTTTCGAGGAGCGCCACTGCCCCGAAGGAAAATGCGCCGGGCGAAGGAACGTTCTGGTTCCGTCCCCCAATGAAGTGTTCCATTCAATTCATGTATCGAAACAAATGATTCGCGACGACCTCGCCAACGACCCACATCTGACGATTCTTACCGCCGAAGTCGTGGGCATGACCATCCCCGAAAATCAATCTCCGGCTTGGATGCGCCGCTGGCTCTTGGCAGCCGGCCTGTACAACCTCGTCTGGGGAATCCCCATCATTCTCGTGCCGGACCTTCCGTTCCGGATCCTCGACATGCCCCCACTCGAAGATCCCGGCCGGGCGATCTGGCAATGCCTCGGCATGGTGATCGGCGTGTACGGAATCGGATATCTGGCCGCTTCGCCTGATCCCCTCCGGCACTGGCCGATCGTGCTGGTGGGACTTCTCGGCAAGATCCTCGGACCAATCGGATTCGTCTGGACGGCGTCAAACGGTGGCATCGACTGGATCTTCGGCGTCAATATCCTCACCAACGACCTTGTCTGGTGGATCCCGTTCTGGATGATCCTGCGTTCCGCACGCCAAGCCTCGCTCGCGGCGCGTCGGACATCGATCATCCTTGAATGACCCTCCCCGGCCTCGATCAAATCGTGGCGAAGAGCCACCGTTCAAGGGGCGAGCCAGGACGTCTCGACGACTTCTTCACCGGCCCATCGCCATCGACCGCGGAGATGGCCGTCGTGATGAAGTTCAAGACGATCCAGCCGATCGATCCGCGTGCGGACGACCATGAAGTTCGATCGTCCACCTTCGCTCGCCGTCTGGTCGGGGATTGACGCCAAGAGATCTTGAGGAAGGTTTGGATCCCAAGCCTCGAGGATCGAAGACGGAGCATGCGGCGCCAGATAGCAGCGTCGGCTTGAAAGGCTCGTTCGCGACCAAGCCTCGTCGGCGATCGCATCATCTGCATGAATCGTCGCCGACCCCGACATGCGAAGCTGGACGCGATGTCCTCGCTCGTAGAAGGTCCAGGCGATTCGACTCGACCGCTCGATCTCCCGCGGTTTCAGGCTGCGGCGATCAGTGTTGAAGACGAGTTCGCGATTCGCTTCATCGGCCGCTCGGAGAACAACCGTTCGAGCCTCAGGGCTACCGTCGAGGCCGATGGTCGAAACGACCGGGAGATGCCACTCGTGCTTCGCATCGGCCACCGCCAGCCGTAACTGCGCCCAAGTGACAGAGAGCTGTTCGGGAAGGTCGCGAGCGGGCTGTAGATCCGGCGTGTTGCTCATGCGGGCATCATCGCCGATTCAGTGGATTCGCGATTCAGCGCCTAGAACCCCCACTCCCGTGAAACCCGAATCCGTTGGTTGCCGAAACCATCGCGTGGTGAAATTGACCGTCTCGACTCCAAACCCCCGACCGAGCGCCCCGATGACCATCTCCTCCGAATCTCCCAGCCCAGATCCCCGAATCCTTGTCGTCGGCGCCGGTGGCGGCATCGGCCGAGCCACCGTCAGCCGACTTCTCGCGCGAGGCGCCAGGGTGATCGGCGCGTCGAGATCGCTCGATAGCCTGTCAGATCTCACCGGCCTCGAATCATTGCACACACTCGACGCCCGGGACCCCGATGCCGTGGAGCGACTGGTGGGGACCCTCCACACCGAATCCCCGATCACCGGCATCGTGAATCTCGCTGGCTGCATCACCCTGAAACCGGCCCACCTCGTCTCCACGGAGGAGTGGAACGAGACGATCGCCACCAAACTCACCACGGCCTTTGCATGCGTCAGAGCGGCGGGAAGACATTTGAAGGCGGGCGGAAGCGTGGTCCTCGTCTCCACGGTCGCAGCTGGAACGGGCCTCTCGAACCATGAAGCGATCGCCGCCGCCGGGGCGGGGATCGAAGGCCTCGCAAGGGCGGCCGCCGCGACCTACGCCGCTCGCAGACTTCGTTTCAACGTGGTCGCCCCCGGGCTCGTCGACACTCCTCTCGCATCCCGCATCACCGGAAGTGAACGAGCTCTCGAACATTCTCGAAAAATGCATCCACTCGGACGAATCGGCGTCGCCGAAGACGTCTCGCCCGCAATCGACTGGCTGCTTTCCGACGACTCGAGTTGGGTGACCGGCCAGACCATCGGAATCGATGGCGGACTCGGCGCCCTCCGCGTGCCCGCGACATGAGCCTCCAGGGCTTACTGAAACGGAGGGCGTCTCCTTGGACGCTCGGCCGCGGGCTCGAATCCAAACCCCCGATCACAGGCATGACCCCTGCACGATCGACGACGAAAGACGGTCGACCATGAAGACCGACGACCATCCCTCGCTCGTTTCCGGAGTTGTCTTGCGTGGCTCCGCAATGGTGATCGGCGCGGGTATCGCCGGATCGACGGCGGCCCGGATCCTTCATGATCACGGCCATCGCGTCACGCTCCTCGATAAGGGACGCGGGCCGGGCGGACGTTTGAGTAGTCGCCGTGGCGAAGATGTCCGACACGACCATGGATGCCAGGTCCTGCGACTCCGAGGCGAGTCCCTGCGGAAATTTCAGAAGAACTGGGAAGAGGACGGGGTGATTGCACGATGGAGCCCGCGAATTCTCGAGCACGGCCGAGTCACACCTGCTCCGGCCGATCCGTGGTTCGTCGGCATGCCGGCCATGAACGGGTTGGTCCGACACCTGCAGACCGATCTCG
>JAPKCC010000095.1 GCA_028823105.1 Phycisphaerales bacterium
CTTCTGCGCCGCCCGCTTTCTATTACCCCAGGCATCTCACCACCGAGTGGAACATCATTTGAGCACCCTGACCACCCCGCCCCCCCAGACCACCCCGGCCAAGTCTTCCGTGCCCGAGGAGATAAGCCACGATATCGACGGCTACGTCGGTCTTCCGCTCGGCAGTCGAATCGCGAATTTGGTCGCCATTCTCACGCCCGTGATCGGGCTGGTCGCGGGAATCGTCTACTTCTGGGGCAGCGGCGTCAGCTGGATTCAGCTCTCGCTGATGACCGTGATGTACATCATCACCGGCTTCGGAATCACCATCGGCTATCACCGACTCTTCACGCACAAGTCGTTCAGTGCCGGTCCCATCGTCACGATGGGCCTCGGCATTCTCGGCGCGATGGCCACGGAGGGATCGATCCTTCGATGGTGTGCCGCTCACCGAAGTCATCACCAGCACAGTGATCAGGAGGGTGATCCGCATTCACCCCATCTCCACGATCATGGAACTGGGATTCGAGGCATTCTGGCCGGCTTCTGGCACGCCCATATCGGTTGGATCTTCGATGTTCCCGGTGAGCCTCTGGATCGTTACGTGCCTGACCTCATTCGAGACCGACGGATCCGGTCCATCAGCCGCCTGTTTCCCCTCTGGGTCGCGGTTGGTTTCGTGATCCCCACAATCCTCGGTGGACTGGCCAATCTTCTGGTCGGCGAGGGTTTCTGGATCGGTGCCTTCCTCGGGTTCATCTGGGGCGGTCTGGTGCGGATCATGGTTGTCCATCACATCACCTGGAGCGTCAACTCGGTCTGTCACATCTGGGGTTCCCAGCCGTACCGAAGTAGTGACGAGAGTCGGAACAACGTCTTCGTGGGTGTGTTTGCGCTCGGCGAAGGCTGGCACAACAATCACCACGCGTTCCCGACCTCGGCGAGACACGGCCTTGAGTGGTGGCAGTTCGACTTGAGTTGGATTGTCATTCGAATGATGGAGCGGCTGAAAATGGTTCACAATGTTCGGGTGCCGACCGCCGAACGAAAGGCCGCGAAACTGAGAGGCAGTATGTCGCAGGTCGCCGCGGGCTAGTTCGACGGCGCTGCTTGAGCAAGCTTCTCGCTGGGCTCGACACGAAGTGCTTGGCATGGGCCGAGGTCCGGACGTGGTGTCTCCGCCTTTCTGTAGCAGCCTTGGATCCTCAAGGAGCCTTTGGTTCATGAGTACACAGAACACACATGAAGAGCAGCCACCGCTCGCGGGCCAGTTTTCGCTGGCCGGTCGAACCGCGCTCGTCACGGGATCTACCACCGGTCTCGGCAAGGCGATTGCGATGAGCCTCGGGGCGGCAGGTGCCAGAGTCGCCATCAACTACGCCAACAATCAGGCTCGGGCGGAGACCGCGTTCGCCGAGTTCACCGCCGCAGGGCATGAGGGCTGTCTGGTTCGTGGGTCGGTGATCGAAGAGGCCGATGTCGACCGAATCGTGGGGGAGGTCGAACGCAAGCTCGGCGGGATCGACATCCTGGTCGTGAATGCCACCCCCGACCAGCCGCATCTGCCGATCGAGGAGTATGACTGGGCCTTCTATCAGTCCATGCTCGACTTCTTCATCAAGAGTCCGTTCCTGCTATCTCGAGCAGTCCTGCCTCACATGAAGTCGCTGGGTCGGGGACGAATCATCAACATCGGCAGCGAAGTCGTCGCGCTTGGCGTGGGGAACTTCAGCGCCTACGTCGCGGCGAAGGGTGGTCAGAACGGCTGGAATCGCTCGATGGCCACGGAACTGGCACCATTCAACATCACCGTGAACATGGTCTCGCCTGGTTGGATTCCGGTGGACCGTCATGAGACCGACCCGCAGGAGGAGAAGGACGCCTACCGAGCGGGTATTCCCATGGGACGATGGGGCGTTCCCGCCGACGTCGGTGGGGCAGTCGCTTTTCTGGCGGGCGATGCCGCCGGCTTCATGACCGGCCAGCATCTCCACGTCAATGGTGGACTCACCGTCGCCTGATGACGGGGTGAAGAGAATCTAAAGAACATCATCGCGACGGCGGTGCATGAAGAACGAGAAGATCGGGATATCGGAATCTACTCCGACCTTCCCCCAAACTCCGCTGGAGACTTCGATGATTCAACGCATTCTGCTCGGTTCAAGCTTGCTGGCCGCACTCCTCACATTGAATGCCTGCGACGACCCCGGGAAAGCAACGGCCGCAGCGGGCAAGGGTGATATCAGGGTCGCGTACGTCACCAATGGCGTCGCCGATTTTTGGACGATCGCGAAGGCCGGTGCAGACGCCGCAGGTGGCGACTTCGATGTATCCGTCGACGTCCTGATGCCGACGGGGGGGGTGACCGATCAGAAGCGGATGGTCGAAGACCTCATCACCAAGCAGGTCGACGGCATCGCCATCAGTCCGATCGATCCGGGGAACCAGATCGACGTGATCGATGCCGCGGCGGCAGAGACTCTGGTGATCACCCACGATTCGGATGCTCCCGGCTCGAAGCGGCTCTGCTACATCGGCATGGACAATTACGACGCTGGTCGCATGTGCGGCAAGTTGGTCAAGGAAGCATTGCCCGACGGCGGCAAGATCTACATCTTTGTCGGTCGGATCGAGCAGGACAATGCTCGGCGACGCCGGCAGGGGGTGATCGACGAACTCATGGACCGGTCTTCCGACGCCGATCGATTTGATGCACCGGGCGCTGCGATCGTCGGCGACAAGTACACCGTTCTCGGGACGCTCACCGACCAGTTCGATCGGGCGAAGGCCAAGGCGAACGTCGAGGACGTGTTGAGCCGGCATCCCGACGTGGACGGGCTCGTCGGTCTCTTCGCCTACAACCCGCCGCTCATTCTCGAAGCCCTCGAAGGCGCGGGGAAGATCGGTGAGATCAAGGTGATTGCCTTTGACGAGGATGACGAGACCCTCCAGGGAATTATTGATGGATCGGTGGTGGGGACCGTGGTTCAGAATCCGTACATGTACGGCTATAAGTCTGTCGAAGTCCTCTCCAAACTCGCTCGTGATGAGGACGCGGGGATTCCGGAGAACGGCATGATCGCGATTCCCGCGCGGACGATCCGCAAGGGCGACGTGAGTGCGTTCTGGACCGACCTCAAGAAGAAGACCGGCAAGGAATGAGCGTCCGGTTGATGACCGAATCGGAGCCGACGTTCCGTTGATTCTCCAGGCTCGAAACATCGTCAAACGATTTCCCGGCGTCCTCGCCCTGGATGGGGTCGATCTTGACGTCTCCGCCGGGGAGATTCTGGCGGTGGTGGGTGAGAACGGCGCCGGCAAGAGCACGCTCATGAAGGTTCTGGCGGGCGACCTGCAGCCCGATGAGGGCGAGCTCCTGCTCGATGGGGTTCCCCTCCGTCTTCGTTCACCACGAGATGCCATGCTCGCGGGTATCTCGCTGATCCATCAGGAATTGAGTCTCGCCGACAACCTCGACGTCGGGGCGAACATCCTGCTCGGACGAGAGCCCCGCTCAGGTCCGTTTCTGCGACGAGAGACCGCCCGGGTCGAGGCGCGGGCGGCTTTGAAGGCGGCGGGCCTCGACATCGATCCCGATGTCTCGGTGGCGGAGCTGGGGATGGGATCTAGACAGCTGGTCGAGATCGCCAAGGCGCTGTCGACGAAGGCTCGGGTGCTCATCATGGACGAGCCAACGTCCAGCCTTACCGCGGTTGAAGCGAATCGACTTTTCGAGACCATCGAACGGCTTCGTGATCACGGCACGGCCATCATCTACATCTCGCACCGACTCGGAGAGATCGAGCGACTCGCCGATCGGGTCGAAGTACTTCGAGACGGCAGTCATGTTGGCAGCTTGGTCGGATCGGAGATCACGCAGGATGCCATCGTGGAACGAATGGTTGGCCGGGGTCTGGATCGTGACCGGGGTCTTCGCAGCGACGTCGAAGTCGATGTCGCCACAAAGACGCCGATGCTCGAAGTGCATGGGCTTCGAACGGCGCGGTTTCCGGATATTTCCATCGACCTGGTCGTGCATCGCGGCGAGATCGTGGCGATGGCGGGACTGGTCGGCGCCGGGCGGACCGAACTACTCCGAGCGATTTTCGGCATCGACCGGCCGATTGCCGGCTCAATTCTCGTCGCTGGTGAAGAGGTCCGAGGCCGGCACCCGGCGGATGCCGCCGCGTCAGGGATCGCCTTTGTTCCGGAGGATCGGAAGGCCGACGGCCTGCTGCTTGAGGAATCGATTGGCGAGAACATGACACTTCCGAGTCTCTCGGTTCATGCGACGGGCGGCGTCCTCCGCCATCGGCGCCGGGAGCGACGTGCGGCGGCGGAACTCATCCATCAAATGGATGTCCGGCCGGCGGATCGCAATCTGGTCGCCGGAGGGTTGAGCGGCGGAAATCAACAGAAGGTCGCGGTGGGTCGGTGGGTCGGCTGTGAGCCGCGAGTCTTCCTGCTTGACGAGCCGACACGAGGCGTGGATGTGGCCGCGAAAGCGGAGATCCACCTCCTGCTCGATCGGCTCGCTCGAGGCGGTGCGGCGATTCTGGCCGCCAGCAGCGAGATGGAGGAACTCCTCGCGGTCTCCGACCGGGTCATCGTGATGCATGAGGGGCGAATCGCCGGTGATCTGGCTCGGCAAGAAGCGTCCGAGGCTGCGATCATGCGGCTGGCGACCGGCGGTGACCGGGAAGGGGCGACGTCTCGATGAACGGAGCGAAAAAGATTCTGGGTGTGTTCAGTCTGCTGCTGGTCACGTGCGTCGCGACCTCGGCGTTGAGCCCGTATTTCCTCACGGCGTACAACCTCGAAAACCTGCTCCGGAGAACCTCACTCTTCGGCGTCATCTCGATCGGCGCCGCATTCGTCATCATCGTGGGCGGAATCGATCTCTCGATCGGCTCCGTCGTCGCGCTGGTCGGCTGTCTGCTTCCCTGGCTTCTGGTCGAGCACGGCGTTTCGATCTGGCTGGCGGTGCCGGGGGTACTCGGAGTGGGTCTCGTGCTTGGACTCTGCCACGGACTACTCGTGCAGCGGCTCCGATTGCAACCGTTCATCGTCACCCTTTGCGGCTTGCTCATCTACCGCGGACTCGCTCGCGGAATCACCGGCGATCAGACCGTCGGTTTCCAGAACGAATTCAAGGGGATTCGTAGTCTTGTGAAGACCAGGTTCCCGGTGCCGGGACTCGAAGATTTCGCCATCCCCTCGACGCTGGTCATTCTCCTGGTCGTCTCGTTTCTGTCGATTTTCTTCCTCCGATTTACGGTCTGGGGCCGACATCTTCTGGCCACCGGTCGGAACGAATCAGCCGCGCGGCACGGAGGCATCCGGACCGATCGATATGTTGTACTGGCGTATGTCATTTGCGCCGGTCTCGCCGGATTCGGTGGAATGCTCTTCATTCTGGATGTGGGAAGCGCCCAGCCCGCGGACTTCGGCAACTTCTACGAGTTGTTCGCGATCGCCGCTGCGGTTCTCGGAGGTTGCAGCCTCCGGGGTGGCGAGGGTTCCGTGGTCGGCGTGGTCATCGGCGCTGCGCTGATGCAGGTGCTTCAGAACGCGATCACGCTGATCGACTGGATCCCCGACAACATCCAATATGCGGTGATTGGAGCGGTGATCATCGTTGGTGCCATATCCGACGAAGGTTTTCGACGTATCGTCTCCCGTCGGCGTCTCAGATCCCGCTGATTTCTTCGCTCGCCCTTCCCAGTCTGGAAAAAACTCGAATGGAGTCTTCCTCATGCGACACCCGATTCTTCCTGTCCTTCTTTGTCTCGCCGTCGGCGGGTTCGTGGGTTGCAAGGGCGGTGGTTCAATGAGCTCCGAGGGTGTCGAAGCAGGACGCTGGGGTGACCTGGACGGGGATCGAGTCCAGCGGTTCACGCTGCGCAACGGCAATGGCATGGAAGTCGACTTATGTGACTACGGTGCGATGGTGACCAGCGTCCGGGTTCCCGACCGAAACGGGATCTCGGTCGATGTCGTACTGGGGTTTGATTCGATCGAAGAGTACCCCCAGAAGAGTCAGTACTTCGGGTGCACCGTGGGCCGGGTGGGGAATCGAATCGCTGGAGGCAGTTTCGAACTGGACGGCGAGACGTATTCGCTCGCGGTCAACAACGGGCCGAATCACCTGCATGGAGGCGAACGAGGCTTCGACAAACACATCTGGACCGCCACCCAGATCCTGACTTCGCGTGGGGCGGGGATCCGATTCACTCGTGTCAGTCCGGCGGGTGAAGAGGGGTATCCCGGAACGCTCGAGGCCGAGGCGATCTACATCTTGACCGAGAACGACGAACTCGTGATCGAGATGTCTGCCACCACGGATGCGGCGACGCCCTGCAACATCGTGCACCACACGTACTGGAATCTTGGCGGGCACGGATCGGGAACCGTTCTCGATGAGACGCTCCTCATCGACGCCGATCGATACACACCCGTCGACGCGACCCTGATCCCGACCGGGGAACTCGCCTTTGTTGACGGGACGCCGCTCGACTTCCGGGCCGGAAAGTCGATTGGCTCTGACTTTGGAGCGTTTCCCCCCAACGGGGACGATCCCGGCGGCTTCGATCACAACCTGTGCTTGAACGGCGAGGTTGGAACCATCCGCGAAGTGGCGAGGCTTTCTGATCCGACGACGGGCATCGTCATGACGATTTCGACCGACCAGCCAGGAATCCAGTTCTATACCGGAAACTTCCTGAATGGAATGACGGGCAAGGGGGGCGCCGTGTACGAGAAGAACGGCGCCCTGTGTCTGGAAACTCAGGCCTTCCCGGATTCGATCCATCAACGTGGCGAACTTGGATGGTCCGACGTCGTGCTGAAGCCTGGGACCAGTTACGGCCATGTGATGGTTCATCGATTCACCACTGATTGAGCGACCACGATCGAAGCAGGATGAGCACCACGACCCGAGTCCGCCGTGATCGTTTGAGGCTGGCCGTCGTCGCCCTCTGGTACGTCGCCGGTTCCGTCGTGGGGGCGGTGGTGCTGGCCATGGGCATCGCGCTTTTTGCAGCCGACTCGATGCTGGTTACCCGGTTGCAGCCCACGGAGGAGACCGACCGGGATTGGTGGAAGTCGGAGGTCCCCACGGGCGATCGAATCGGCTGGCAGCTCCAAGGCCGACGGAAAACCATGGTGTTTCCGGGTCTTGAGATCATCGACTACAAAGCCGTGGCCTATTCCCCGGAGACCGGTCAGCCGGAGACTGCGACCGCGACCCGGGTGGATGCAGGCTGGCCGTTTCCCTGTCTCACTGGTTCTTCGTGGTATCTGATGCCTGCCAGCAGTCCGCCGGGCTCACCGATGGTCCTCGAGTCGAGTGCGATCCGTCTTGAGACCGCGTCTGGCCCACGGATCATTCCGTGGCGGCCTCGTCCGCTCGGGTTGTTGCTCGACGCGGTCGTGATGGGGGGGCTTGTGGCGATGGGACCGGTCGCCTGGCTTCTTGCTCGCCAGATCGAACGTCGAATCCGCGGGAGATGCCCCTCCTGCGGCTATCCCGGTATCGGCGCTCGATGTTCGGAGTGTGGACGTATTCACCGGCATCCGGATCCTGTTCCGGACGATCCCGATCAGTCGATGTTGACCCGGGATCCCTGACCGGCGACCATCGTCGTGTCCAATTCACCCGGCGGCCGCTCGTCGGTTCACCGCCCCTCCGAGCGATGTGCATGACCACGCGAACCTTTCAGGCCCCGAAGGGCACTCGAGACTTCTACCCCGAGGACATGGCCGTCCGTCGTCGGATCGAATCGGCGTGGCGCAATGCTTCGGTACTCCACGGATTCGAGGAGATCGAAGGGCCGAGCTTCGAACACCTCGATCTTTACACCGTCAAGAGCGGAGAGAGCATCGTCAGCGAGCTCTTCTCCTTCCGACGAGCGGGGGGAACCGACGACTACGCGCTGCGTCCGGAATTCACGCCGACCCTCGCCCGCATGGTCGCCGCCAAAGGCGGGAGTCTCCAGAGACCCGTGAAGTGGTTCGCCATCCCCTCGCACTTCCGTGCCGAGCGGCCACAACGTGGACGGTTGCGCGAGTTCGTCCAGTGGAACGTCGACATGCTCGGGCTCGATGAGCCTTCCGCCGACGCCGAGGTGCTCGCGACCGGATTGTCGGCGATCGATGCACTCGGCCTTCGACCTGACGTCGCGACGGTTCGAGTCAGCCACCGTGATGCCGTTGGCCGAGCACTCGCCGCATTGGGCGTTCACGAAGATTCGATGCCAGCGGCGTTCCAGTTGCTTGATCGTCGCGACAAGCTTCCCCCCGAGGTATTCGGCGAACGGGCGTCCGCGCTCGGGCTCGATGCCGACGGACTGGCCGCCTTCGATCGACTCGCCCGGACCCGTCGTCCGCTCTCCGCCGATCTCCAGGAACTCGCCTCGGAGACCGGCGTTCCGGTGGAGGCCTTTGCGCCGATGGCGGATCTTCGAGATGCGCTCGAGGATGCGGGGATCGCCGATTGGTGCGAGTGGGATCTGGGAATCGTCCGCGGGCTCGCGTATTACACCGGCACGGTCTTCGAAGTACACGAGACCGGTGGAACCGAACGTGCGATCGCCGGCGGCGGCCGTTACGACGGCTTGGTTGAACTCATGGGTGGACCACCCACGAGTGCGGTGGGATTCGGCATGGGCGACGTGGTCTTGGGGCTCGTACTCAGGGATCGCGGCCTGCTCGACGATGTCGCGCCGCCGAAACCGGCGGTGTTCGTCATCGCGGCCGCAGAAGAGGCGGATCGACCGGTCGATCGCATCCTCGGAGCCCTTCGGTCGGCTGGCGTGCATGCGAGGCGCAGTTACCGAAGTACTCGCAATGTCGGAAAACTCCTTTCGGAGGCCGGACGCAGCGGTGCGGCGCACGCCGTGATCGTCGGCCGGGAACTGGCGGAAGGAAACGTCGTGATCAAGGACCTTCAAGGCGGGACGCAGGAGACGATCGCGATCGACGATGTGGTCTCGCGATTTCGAGGAGAAGCCCCATGAGCTTTCGGACCGCAACCATGGCGGTCGTCACGCTGCTCTGGTCGTTCGATGTGGCCGTCGGAAACGACCCCCCCGATGCGATTGCCGGTGATGACTTCGTGACCCAACCTGCGTTCGAGGCCAATGATGACAATCCCAACGATGGTGTCCGAAGTCCGCCGATGGTGGCGTCCCGGACCGGGGTCACCGCGGCGTTGTCGACCCTTGACGCGCCGCCTCCCGGTTTCGATGGCAAGTCTGTGATGCTCGCGGTGCCGGGTCGCTCGCTGACCCTCTGGAAATCAGCCGTCGAGACGCTGACTGCGGACGACTGGACCATCGACGGCGAAGGAAACGTCCGGGCAGGCCGACATGATCTGGCGACGATCGCCCCGTATCGTGATTTCCAACTGCACCTCGAGTACTCCCTTCCACGGACCCCCGGCCGGATCGGAATCAGAGCTTCTTCCACCGGCGTGCGGGTGCATGATCGGTATGACATCGAGTTTCGAAACGACTTCGGCCGGCCGCCCAAAGCCACCAGCACGGGTGCGGTGCTTGGCATGGTGGCGCCCGTGGCGAACGCCGTCCTGCCCGCGCCGGGATGGCAGGCCGTGGACATCTACTTCCGGGCGCCTCGGATCGAATCAGGCGTCCTTCTGGAAGCGGGGCGGCTCTCGATGATGATCAATGGCGTGCTCGTCCAAAACAACGCCGTGCTCGAATCCATGAGTGGAGAGGCGGAAGGTGACCTGCCGCCGACGGAGGGCCCCATCATCCTCGAGGGGTCTGACGAGACGGTGTACTTCAGGAACCTCTGGATACGGCCGTCATGATCGATCGATCCCGAATTCTGGTGATCGCCGCGACCGATCGCGAAGCGGACTGTTTTCGGGGGGTGGGCTTACGCGTGATGGTCTCCGGGGTCGGGCGAACCAATGCCGCCGTCGCCACGACGCTGGCGGTCGCCGGTCGCGACGATCCGCCACTGGTGATCTCGGCGGGCATCGCCGGCTCGCTGCCGGCCGGTGCGAACACGCCGAAGATCGGTTCGTTGGTGATCGGGACGGTGGCCTGTTACGCCGAAGAAGGTCTGATGACGGCCGATGGGTTCACTTCAATCGCGGAAATGGGATTTCCGTTGGCCGCCTTTGCTGACGGCAATTCGCTGGCCGCGGACCCTGGATTGTTGGAGGCGGTGCAAGGTGTTCTTCCGGGGGTGACGACCGGTCGGATCGCCACGGTTGCGACCTGTTCCGGCACGGACGAGCTCGCTGGCCTGATTGCCGCCCGTACGGGCGCGATCGCAGAGGCCATGGAAGGTGCGGCGGTGCTGCACGCCGCACGGCTGCTCGGAGCTCGTGCGGTCGAACTTCGGTCGATCTCCAATCGCACTGGAGATCGTGATCAGCAGGACTGGCGGCTTCCCGAGGCTTTCGCAGCCCTCAAATCGGCCGCCGCGGCGTTGTCGGCGATCTGACCGGAGATGGTTGATTTCCCGGACCTGCCGGCACAGGTCGACTCATCCCGACCATCCTGCTGGACGTCTTGCGTCAACCCTCCGGCATGGACTCAATAGTGGTCCCGGTCCGGTCGATGCCTCTTTCAGTACGGATTCGTTCCATCGATCCGGCCTGGAGAAGAATCGCATGCGCATTCGGAGGATGTTCTCGAAAACCGTATCGCCCGTGGTGGCGGACTTCGGTGCCTCGTCGGTGAAGTTGCTTCAACTCACCGGTGATGAGACACCGTGCATCGTCGCCGCTGCGGAGATCGAGATTCCCGATGAAGCACGCGGCAACGTCGATCGGCGCTTCGCATTCCTCGCCGAGGAACTTCCTGCCGCCCTGCGAAAAGGTGGTTTCGAGGGCAAGCGAGCGATGTGTTCCCCGGCGAGTTCCCATTTCATCGTGCAGCAGACGCGAATCGATGAGTCGAGTTCGTTGTCGGCCGACGACCAGGTCAGTGCCGAAGTCGCAGGCCGCATGAACTGTCTTCCCAATGCCGTCGTGGCAAGATCCTTCCCGACTCCGGGGAGCGAACGAGACCGCGTGGTTCTAGCGATCGCCCGTGACGACGTGATGCGTCATGTCGATCTTTTCAAGCGATGTCGATTCGATCTGATGGGCGTGCAGCCGGATCAGATTCCCATGCTTCACGCGTTCAATCATCTGCATCGTCGTTCTGAGGATCGGTCGATCAGCACGATGTACGTCGATGCCGGATGGGGGGCGGTGAAGGTTGCAGTTGCCCGCGGCACGGATTTGGTCTTCGCGCGGATCATCCAGATCGGCGGGCGCCAGTTTGACGAGATTTCAGCCGCAGCCTGGGGTTGCACGAACACGGCGGCGAGGGCTCGCCGGATTCAGGAAGAAACGGCACAGAGTTCACCCAAGCCGTTGCGATCAGCCGCGGAGACCAACGAAGGCGAATCGGGGTCGGTGATGCTTCGAGTGGGAATGGCCAAGGCCGACGCCGACGCTGAACACTCCCGCTCGGATTCGGCGACCGATTTGATGCTGGCCGAAGACCGCCGTATCGGTGACGCGCCGATGTCGCTCACCGGCGTCTCGACAGCCTGCCCGCAACCTGACTTCATCGAGGTTCACGAGACGATCGCCGATGAACTTTCGATGTGTGCTCGATACGCCCAGGCATCCCTGGGGAGTCCCGTCGATCGCATCGTGATGCTCGGGGGTGAGTCTCACAGCCGCCGATTCGCAGGACATCTCGCCCGACGCATGGGCATCAAGACGAGCGTGGGGGATCCGATCCGGCGTCTGTTCGCCGGAAAATCCGAGTGTGTCGGACCGCTCGATCCTTCCAGGGAGCATCCCGAGTGGGTGGTCGCCTGTGGTTTGTGCGCCATGGGCGTGGAAGCTTGAACTGGTTCTGGAGACGAAATGCGCGACTCAAGTGACTTTAACTCCGGCTTTCTTCCCGACGACTACGTCGAGAAGAAAGCCGAACGACGGATGAACGTGATGGCTATCACGCTCTTCATTCTCGTGATGTTCGGCGTCACGACCGCGTTCGTGGTGACGCAGAAGAATTGGTCCGGCGTGCGGGCCGACCGTGGGGCGGCCAATCAACGCTTCGTCGCAGCCAACGACCGCATCGCCGAGATGGATGCATACGAGCGCCGAGTCGAGCAGATGGTCGACAAAGCTCACATCGCCATCGGACTCGTCGACACCGTGCCACGATCGAACCTGCTCGCCGAGGTCGTTCGGCAGATGCCCAAGGAACTGAGTCTGACCAGATTCAGTCTCCAGACCACGGAAATCAGACCAGTGAAGGCAAAGCCGATGGCGGTTGCCACGCTCGGGAACAAGCGAAGACGTGGTGGGGCCGCGAGCACGTCCGAAGAGGCGGAGACCGTTCGCCCCGAGCCTCGCCGGTGGAAGTCCGAAATTCAGTTGGACGGGCTTGCCCCATCTCTCGAAGAGGTCTCTCGATTCATCGATGCTCTGGTCAAAGTCCCGATCTTCCGGCGAGTCCGTCTCGATCAGACGCAGGAGCAGGAAGTCGAGGATCGCCCCATGCGGGAGTTCCGGGTTCTCTTCGAGATCGATCCTGAGGCCGACATTCGTGAGAACGCAGATCCGATCGACATGGCGTCGGTCGACATGGAGGATGAAGTATGAAACTCGGAATCCGTGAAATCGCGTTTCTTCTGGTGTTGGCGGCGATTCCCGTCGCGGCATGGTTCTTCGTCTTCGAGCCTCGAAACCAAGACATCGAAGAATCCCGGCAAGAGATCGCGAAGATGGAGACAACCCTGGTTCGTCTTGATCAGTTGACCAGAGAGGTCGGCGATGTTCGCGAGGCGATCTCGGAGGCCGAGGTCCGCCTGGCAGAGTTTCGGCAGAACATTCCGGACGCGGACGAGGTCGACGACATGCTCGCGGAAATCCACCGGATCGGAGAGCGGAATTCCCTGAGCATCGCTTCCATCCGCGCGCTCAAGCAGACCGAGGATCAGGGCTACGCCGAAATCCCGCTCTCGATGCAGATTGAGGGGCAGTTCAAGGGGCTCTATCGATTCCTAATCGATCTGGAGCGCCTTCCGCGGATCATCCGCGTTCAGAATCTCGAGCTCGACCATGTTGCGCTCGAGCTCG
>JAPKCC010000009.1 GCA_028823105.1 Phycisphaerales bacterium
CTCGCCGGTCCCTCGGGGTGTGGAAAGAGCACCCTGCTCCTGCTGGCCGCCGGGCTGCTCGACGCCGAATCGGGGGAGATTGAGCTCGCCGGAAGATCGATCGCCAATGCTCGCGGCGGCCGTCGGGATGCCCTTCGTGCCGACCGGGTTGGCATGGTGTTCCAGACCCACCACCTGCTCCCCGGATTCACCGCGCGTGAGAACGTCTCGGTGCCACTTCTCTTCGGAGGGGTTCGGCCTGCCCAACACGCCGCGATCGCTGATCCACTGCTCGACCGGCTGGGCATCTCCGACCCACTTGTTCGCGTCGATCGGCTCAGTGTCGGGCAGCAACAGCGGGTGGCGATTGCTCGAGCGCTGGTCGGTGGACCCGCCGTGGTCTTCGCCGACGAACCCACGGCGGCGCTCGACCCGGAGAACGCCGCGAATGCCGTCTCGCTTTTGAAAGACATCTGTCGCGAACGGAATGCCGCCCTCCTCCTTACCAGTCATGATCCTGGACTCGAGTCGGCGTTCTCGCGGGTGGTTCGATTCGAGGAACTGGCACAGACCTCGGAGGCCGTCGGATGACCGATCTCAGGCTCATTCTGAAATCATTGATGGCGCGAGCCACTTCGACCGCGGTCACCTGTCTTCTGATCGCCATCGCGGTCGCGTTGCTCCTCTCGATGCTTTCTCTCCGGGAAGCAGGCAGACGTAGTTTCACCCGAGGCGTCGGGAACGCGCATCTCGTGGTGAGCGGGGACTCAAGTCCGTTGGTCGCGGTGCTCAACGGGCTCTTCTATGCGAACCCGCCACGGGCGGCGCTGCCGGAGTCGAAGGTCATCGAGATCACCACGAGCTTTCCGTGGGCCTGGGCGATCCCGACCCAGCTCGGCGATTCGTTCCGGGGATTTCCGGTCATCGCGACGACGCCTCAGTTCCTCAAAGACTTCGAGCCGGCTCCTGGGGAGCCTTGGGTCTTCGCAGACGGAAGAAACATCGAGCGTCCCTTCGAGGTCGTTCTCGCGAGCGGCGTCGCTCGTGCCACTGGGCTGGGGATCGGTGATCGACTGCACCTCACGCATGGCATGGGCGTCGGCGGGTCTCCCCCCCCACGGGCTCCGGCCAGGCAGGAGTCCCAGGTCGTTTCGGTTCCTGGACCCATGGTCGATGAGGTCAATGAGGTCATGGAGGTCAATGAGGTCATGGAAGATGACCACCATGGCCACGTGCACGCCGACGGCGGCGAGCACGTGCACGACGAAGTGGTCTTCGAAGTGGTCGGCGTGCTGGCACCGAGCGGCACGCACCATGATCGGCTCGTGATCACCGAACTTCAGGGCGCCTGGTTCATCCATGCGATCGACCGCCGCGAACTCGCGGGTCGGCCGGCGCCAGGCTCGGTCGAGCAACTTGAGGAAGCCGATCGGCTGATTACCGGGATCCTGCTCCGGACGCCGGTTCGGGCGGGGCGGAGCAGTGCGGCCATTCTCCAAGGCGCCTTTGATCGCTTGCGCAGGGACCCATCCATCACGGTGGCCTCCCCCTCGACGCAAGTGGATCGACTCTTCGGAATCGTCGCGAGTCTCGATGCCGTTTTCATCGCCTTGGGTGCGGGGATCCTGCTCTCCGGCGTGATCTCGGTGATGCTGGTCCTCTGGAATTCGATGGAACTTCGACGTCGGCAAATCGCCGTGCTGAGAGTCCTTGGTTGCCCGCAGCGACGGATTCTCGGTCTGGTACTGACGGAGAGTGCAATCATTGGTCTGGTTGGCGCGATCGCAGGCGGCTTGCTGGCGGTCGGCGGCGCCTCGCTGGCCGCTGGTCTTTTGGCGATCCGAACCGGCGTGGTCGTCTCGCCGAACGTTGATCCAAAGGCGGCGGTCCTCATCGCGGCGGGCACCGTCGCATTGGCGGCCCTGGCAGGCGTCGCACCGGCCATCAAGGCCTATCGCACCCCGGTCGCGGACAATCTCCGGCCGTTGGATTGAGTCGCTGGCCACGGTGGGAGCAACCAAGCATCGTCTCGGAAGTACGATGATCGACCATCGGTCTTTTGTGGGCCGGTCTGGAGAAGCCAAGATCTCATGAGATTCATCTGGGCGATCATCGCCGGCCTCTTTCTCGCTGCAGGCGTGTTGCTGTTTCGTTCGCCCGACGCGGCGCGGACGTCGCCCCCGGCGAATCCCGCCCCCACCTCCGACGCCGACGTTGATTCGCCGTCGCCGGTTGATCGAATCTCAAGTCTGGCGTCAACTGCGGACGTCGCGTCGCCTGAGGCGACCACCGCCACTACCGCAATCACCGCCACCGCCAGCACGGCGGCGGTCATCGAGCCATCGAGCCTCCCTGAGGCCATCACGCCGCAAGACCAGTCGGTCACCGAGTTGACACATGTGCTCGTGGCCGGCGACACGCTTCAGTCCATCGCTCGACGCCGCTACGGCGACGAACGTCTCTGGCGAAAGATCGTCGATGCGAACCCGGATCTCGCCGCGGGAAAACTCGAACTGGGTGACACCATCGAATTGCCGCCGTTGGAGTCGATCGAGGTGGTTGATCCCGCGGCATCCTTGATCGCCGATCTCGATGCCGGCCGGTCCGCGCGGCCGGCGACCTCGACTGACGCCGAGCCGATCGAGGTGGCTCCAGAAGCACCGAGGCTCGATCTTGGCCTCGATCGGGAGATCCTCGATGCCACGGTCGTACCCGGTGATCTCGTCCGGCTCGCCGACGATCGGTTCGTCGCAGACGGCGAGTTCACCATTCGTGGCAAAGGCACCCGCGAGGCACCGTACCGCGTGAGTTGGGAACTTCTAGCCAGTGCCGCGGATACCTACCGACCAAGCCTCGGCGAGCGAGCGATTCCACAGCGGATCGCCGCGTTGGATGGCGCGTGGATCCGGATCGACGGATACGTCGCATTCCCGCTTGGTGGCGAGGAAGCCACCGAAATTCTCGTGATACTCAACCAGTGGGATGGTTGTTGCATCGGCGTGCCCCCAACGCCATATGACGCCATCGAGGTGGCGCTTACCAACGCGGTGCCTCGGTCCCAACGCCACGCCATCTCCTTTGGCACACTGGTGGGAAGACTCCAAGTCTCCCCGTACCTCGTCGAGAACTGGTTGGTCGGCCTCTATCTCATGGACGATGCCGAAATCAGTCTCGAACTCTGAACGATCCTCCACGCCTCCTCATCGGAATCAACCGAAATGCTCATTCCGCTCCTTCTCGCCTTCGGCCCACTGCAAACCGCACCGCCTTGGGATGGATACCTCGATGACACCTCGTTGTCGACCCGTCTGCAAGGCTGGACGACGGCCTTCCCGGAACATGTCCGGGTCGACGCATATGGCACCAGCCGAGAAGGTCGTCCGCTGATGGTCGCGACCCTCGCGGGCGATCTGGCCACCGCCGGGTCGAAGCCAGCGATCCTGGTGGTCGCGGGGCTCGACGGCCTTCATCCCGCGGGAACGGAGTATGCGGTTCGAATCGCCGAACTGTTGCTGGCCGAACACTTGGAATCACTTGGTGAAACGACGATCTACGTACTTCCCATCGCCAACCCCGACGGGATCGCCGCCAATCGTGGCAAGGTGAACTTGGGCCGGCGCGGGGTGAGTCGTCAGGTCGACGGCGATCGAGACGGCACCATTGATGAGGATGGTCCGCGCGATCTCAACGGTGACGGCGTGATCTCGCAGATGCGCTGGCTTGATCCGCCGCTCTCCAGACCAGCCACGCACCTTCCCGACCCGGCCGAGCCACGGCTCATGAAGACCCCCGACCGTGCCAAGGGCGAAGAGGCGACGCACGTGATGATGATCGAAGGCGTTGATGAAGATGGCGACGGTCTGGTCGCCGAAGACGGTCCCGGAGAAGTCCGGCTCGATCGGAACTTCCCCCATCTCTGGCAGGAGCATTCGGTCGACGCCGGCCCCTACCCGCTGAGTGAGCGGGAGTCCTTGGCGATCGTCGAATTCGTGCTGGCTCATCCAAGAATCGTGGCCGCGGTCGTCTACGGACCGAACGACTCGGTGGTGGCGATTCCCCCAAGTGACAAGAAGGATCAGACGAACCAGACTCCCCTGGGCATCGATGCCGGCGACAAGAGTCTCTACACGAAGATCTCCGAGGCGTACGCCGAACACACTTCGCAAAAACGAGCGTCCAACGACGGTGATGAGGGCGGACTCCATTCCTGGCTATACGCGCATCGCGGTATTCCCACTGTCTCGAGCAACGGATGGGGTCGTCCGGATCCGACCGCACCGGAAGAAGTCGCGCCGGTGGAGGCTCCCGAAGAAGACAAACCGCCGGTCGAGGCCGACGGGGGCACCAAAGATGCCGAGACCGAAGAGGTAAAGAAAGAGGAACCACCGAAACCTGCGGACGCTGAAGCGGCCGGCTGGCTGGCCTGGTCAGATGTGGATCGCGATGGAAGTGGCTTTGTCGAATGGCAGTCGTTCGAGCACCCCACTTTCGGCACCGTCGAAATCGGTGGCATGGTGCCGGGCTTCAGGTTGAATCCCCCGGCGGACCGGCTGGATGAGATCGCACGCGAGCAAGTTGCCTTCCTTGTCGCCTTCTCGGCGATGCAGCCGGACGTTTCGATCGAAGGACCGGAGGTCGAAGCCGTCGGCCACGGAACCTATCGCGTCCGGATGGCAATGGTGAACGCCGGCGGTATGCCGACCCGGACCTCGATGGCTCGCCGCAACCGGGCGATTCGTCCGATTGTCGTTCGGCTGGAGCTCGAACGGGATCAGATTCTTGACGGTGCGCCCGTCAATCGCATCGACGGGCTCGACGGCGATGGCGGACGGGCGACCCTGGACTGGGTCATCCGGCCCAAAGCGAATTCCGTGAGGATTCGGATCGACGATCCGCTCACCGGGGTTCGGACGATCGAAGTTCCCTTGCCGCAGCAAGGACCAGAGGGAGACGCATCGTGAACCAGCATGGAATTACAGACCGTCTGTGTCATCTCGGCCTCGGCGTAGTCTTCGCCCTCCCGTTCGCAGCGGCTTCTCGCTCCGCGAATGCGCAGCAGCAGATCGAGGCCGAGGTTCCGATCGCCTTCAATCGCTTCTACGACTACGACGATCTCTCGGCGACCATGGCGGTTCTCGCCGCCGCGCACCCGAAACTTTGCTCGATCCACTCGATCGGAACGAGCGAACAGGGACGCGAGATGTGGCTGCTGACCATCAACAATCCCGAGACCGGGCCGGATCTCGCGAAGCCTGCCATGTGGATCGACGGAAACGTCCACGGCAATGAGGTTCAGGCGGGTGAGACCGTCCTCTACGCGGCCTGGTATTTGCTCGAAGGATATGACGAGGTCCCCGCGATCCGCGAGCTCGTGGACGCGAACGCTTTCTATCTGCTTCCCTCGGTGAACCCCGACGGCCGCGCGGGCTGGTTCCGTGATCCACACACCCCGAACTCGAACCGAACCGGTCTGCGACCGACCGACAACGATGCTGATGGCCTGCTCGACGAGGACGGTCCGGAGGACCTCGATGGGGACGGGCACATCGGCCGCATGTGGCGGCCGGATCCCAACGGGACGCATCGTCGCAACGAACGTGACCCGCGGATTTTCGAACGGGTTCCCGCGGTGCCGGGCCCTGACGGGCGCATCATGCGTGGAAAATGGTCGATGGCCGGAAGCGAAGGCATCGACAACGATGGAGATGGTCGGATCAACGAGGATGGTGAGGGCGGCTACGACATGAACCGCAACTGGCCGAGTGACTGGCAGCCCACGCACGTTCAGCGCGGTGCGGGGACGCACCCGTTCAGTTATTCCGAGACCCGAAACGTCGGCGACTTCATCCGTGCCCATCCCAACATCGCCGCGGGCCAGAGTTATCACAACACCGGCGGAATGATCCTCCGCGGCCCGGGTACGCCCTACGAATCCGGCAACTATCCTCGCGCCGATCTCCGGGTCTACGACGCCCTCGGCGCGGCGGGCGAGGAGCTGCTCCCCCACTACCGATACATGGTCATTCATTCGGATCTGTATCCCGTCCACGGAGGGTTCGTGAACTGGCTCTCCGAAGGACTCGGCATCGTGAGTTTTACCAACGAACTGTGGTCGGAGAAACGAATCACGCAGAACGGTTCCAACGGCCTCGCCGACGAGGCCGCGAGAATGCGATGGCAGGATCGAGTCTTGTTCGGCCAGACCCACAGCGACTGGACCGAAGTCGATCATCCCGAATTCGGAAAAGTCCTCGTTGGCGGAGGTACCAAGTACTCCCGTCGGACTCCGCCGCCGTTCATGCTCGAAGAGGAGGCTCACCGCAACTTCGCCTTCACGATGTTTCATGCTTCGGAGATGCCATCCCTCCGGCTCAACGAGATCATCACCAAGGACCTCGGTGACGGCGTCTGGCAGGTTGACCTGGAGATCGCCAACGATCGGATCATTCCAACCCGTCTCGCGCATGCGGCATCGAACAGGATCGGGTTGCCCGATTTCTTGAGTTTCGAGGCGGGCGAGGGAACAGAGATCCTGCTCGCAGGGCCGGCGACGAATCGATTCGCAAAGACCTTCGACCCCGTCGAATTCAAACCGGAGCGTTTGAAGGTCGAGGCTGGGATCAAGGGTAGGAGCATCTCGACCTTCCGGTACATCTTGGCCAGCGATGGCCCGCCGACCGGGACGTTTCATTACCAAGCGACGAAGGCGGCCGATATCACGATTCCGCTCGAAGTCGTGGTGGAATGATCTTGAGGCGGATACAGGCGTCATGGTGAGTCGGGAACAGATTTCGATCGCGATCATTGGTGCCGGTGCGGCGGGGCTGATGGCGGCGATACATGCCGGTCGATCCTCCGAGGGACGGCTCGGCCCGATTGTGGCCTTTGATGGGGCTCGAACTATTGGGGCGAAGATCCTCGTGGCGGGCGGTGGGCGTTGCAACGTCACTCATCATGAGGTACTCCCCGAGGACTACGCGGGCTCGAGCAGAAACGCGATCCGAAAAGTGCTTCGCGCCTATCCAGTGGACGCGGTGATCGCTTTCTTCGAAGCAGAAGGCGTCACGCTCAAGCGGGAGGACACCGGCAAGCTCTTTCCGACGACGAACAAGGCGAGAACGGTGCTTGACGCGCTGCTCCGCTCGGTCGAGAACGCCGGTGCCGAAGTGCGACACCCCGCTCGCATCGACTCGATCGATCCAGTACCCGATGGCTTTCACATCCAGGGCGACGAGCTTGACGTTCATGCGGAACGGGTGATTCTCTGCACCGGTGGAAAAGCGCTTCCAAAGACGGGGTCCGACGGGCTGGGGCTAGAAATCGTTCAGCGACTGGGACACTCGGTGACCGCCGCGATCCATCCGGCGCTGGTCCCGCTACTCCTGCCCGAAGGCGATGCGGTCTGTGAGCTCTCAGGGATCGCGGCACCGGTGACGTTGTCGATCCGCACCGGGGCCGGCCGGCCGATCGCGGCGTATTCCGCCCCCATCCTCTGCACGCACTTCGGCGTCTCCGGGCCTGTTGTGCTTGATGCGAGCCGGTATCTCCTCGCCGCTCGTGCCGCGGGCGAGGCTGCCGAGGCATACGTCGACTGGCTTCCGGATGAGGATCGCGGCGAGTTCGAGCGTGCGATGCTCTCCTCGTCCGGGCAGGTGACTTGCCAAGGAATTCTCCGAGGTCGATTTCCGGAGCGGCTCTTGCGGATGCTTCTTCTCGCGGGTGGGGTCGACGCTACGGATCGCGTTCGAACCCTCACCAAGGTTCAACGAATCGGTGTGCTTGAGGCGTTGTTCAATCATCGCCTCGACGTGGTTGGTGATCGTGGGTACACCTTCGCGGAAGCGACCGCGGGAGGCGTTCCGCTTTCGGAGATCCGGCTCGACTCGATGGAATCCCGCATCGTCCCGGGCCTCCATCTCGCGGGTGAAATCTGCGACGTCGATGGTCGGGTCGGCGGGTTCAATTTTCAATGGGCCTGGGCGAGCGGGTTCCTTGCCGGACGAGCCGCGAGCCGCCTCGCTGCCCAGACCTCCTGATCAGCACGGGAGAATGGTCAGGCAAGTAGCATGCGACCCACGAAGAACGGGCTGGTAGCTCAGCGGTCCAGAGCCCCCGACTCATAATCGGTGAGACCCCGGTTCGAATCCGGGCCGGCCCATCTCTCGCTCTTCGTCCGGTCGTTCAGTTCGACTTCCCGGCATCCCGCCGTCGCCGCTCACGAGAGAGTGAATTCTTCAATCGAACCGCGTTGCCGATGACGGAGATATCGCTGCAGGCCATCGCCCCGGCGGCGATCAATGGCCCCGAGGTTCCCAGCAAACCGAATGCGGCGGCCGGAATCGCGACGCTGTTGTACACGAAGGCCAGGAAGAGGTTCTGTCGGATCGTGGTCAAGGTCCTCCGGGCCAGATGGATCGCATCTGGTACGGCTTCCACGCGATCGGGAGGAACCACCACGTTGGCGGCTTCGATGGCGGTACCCGTGCCGCCAGCCATGGCGATGCCCAGGTCGGCTCGGGCCAGCGCGGCGGCATCGTTGATTCCGTCTCCCACCATCGCGGTGTTCGGCCCGGCCGCCTCGATGGCCTTCAACTTCGACTCGGGAGTCGCCTCGGAGGTGATCTCGTGCGGTTGAAGGCCTAGTTTCTCGGCGATTCGCTCGGCGGAAGCTTGACGATCCCCGGTCAGCATCCCGACTTCAAGGCCCATGGAGCGAAGCCTCGCAATGGCTCGCGCGGCGTCCGGACGGGGCTCGTCATCGATCAGGAGCCTGGCCACGAGTTCACCGTCGATCTCGATCCGGCAACTGGCATCGGGATCACGACCGACTCGGACCGCTCGCCCCTCGACAGTCGCCGTGACGCCCTCCCCGGGAATCGCGGCGAATTCCGTGGCCCGGGGCGGAATGATGCCACGTTGTTCCGCCGCCATCGCGATCGCCCTCCCGATGGGATGTTCGCTTCCCGCCTCCGCCGCGGCAACGGTGCGAAGAACAGATGCCTCGTCGAACGCGTCGTTCACGATTTCGATCGCGACCACTCTGGGCCGTCCGAGGGTGAGCGTCCCGGTCTTGTCGAAAATCACCCGCGACAACCGTCCCGAAGCCTCGAGACTGGCGGCATCCTTGACCAGAATGCCACGACGGCTTGCTTCGCCGGCCCCGACCATCACCGCCATCGGGGTCGCCAGGCCGAGGGCGCAAGGGCACGAGATGATCAGGACGGTGACTGTGCTCACCACGCCGGTACTCCAGTCACCCATCAGCAGGCCCCAGCAGAGCAGCGTGGCCACCGCGATCGAGAGCACGGCAGGAACGAAGATCGAGGAGACCCGATCGGCGAGGCGCTGGATCGGCGCTTGACTGGATTGCGCCTGCTGTACCAGTTCGGCGATTCGAACCACCGTGGTGTTGCGGCCGTCAACGATGGCTTCGAGAACGAGCCGGCCGGTGCCGTTCAACGTCCCTGCCACCACTGGATCGCCGGGCGACCGATCCACGGGAATCGGTTCGCCGGTCACCAGTGACTCATCGAGTTCACTTCGACCTTCGACAATGAACGCATCGACGGGGATCCGGCCTCCCGGTCGTACCTGCAGACGGTCGCCGACTTCGAGATCCCGACTCCGAACTTCGGTGATCAGGTCATTCGAGTCGAGCCGTTCGGCGACATCGGGTTGGAGCTCGAGCAATTCCCGCACCGCGGTACCCGCGTGAGCTGACGCCTTGGCCTCGAGGAAGTGACCGAGGCTGATGATGCCGAGGAGGGCGGCGGATTCTGCGAAGTACAGTGGCAGCGGCATCCAGGCTTCGGGGTTGACCAGCACCCGCTGGGCGACGAAGACCACCAAGCTCCATACGAACGCGGTGGTCGCACCGATCGCGATCAGTGTGTCCATGTTCGTGCCGCCTCGTCTGGCCGCGGTCCAGGCGGAGGCATAAAAACCACCACCCGCGAATCCCAGAACGATCGAGGCTCCGAGAAGCATGACCCACGGCACCCAGGATTCACCGTGGGCACCAAGTGTCCAGTGCATCACTTCCAGAGGAATCCAGATACCCAATCCGATCATCGCCCGGCGTCGCCACATGCCGACGGTCCGCGACTGCGCCAGTTCCATTCGAGAGCGGGTCTCCGCCAGATCGATTCCCGGTGGCAGATGTTCGCCGTCGAACCCCTGTCGCTTGATCGCGTCGAGAATCGGGAGCGATCCGGCTTCACCCTGGATCACCGCGAGTCCGGTGGTAAAACTCACCGTCGCCTCCCGAACCTGAGGCAGTTGGAGCAATGCCTTCTGAAGATCGGTGGCACATCCGGTGCAGTGCATTCCCTCGATTCGATATCGGGAGGGCCCCTCGGCCTCTTGGGCGGGCCCGTTTGCCACGGGTATGGCCGGTTGATGATGGGAATGTGGGGTTGGGTCGAGTTCGTCAGCCATGTCCGCATGCTAGGGAAAGAAGGCCGCTTCCGACCTCTTGGTTGGGGAATCCAGGGTCCGGGAGCCGATGTAGCGACTACCAACCTCAGCGATTGCCGCCAGTTCCGGCGTCATTGCCTTGCCTTCGCGCCTGAGTCGCGGATATTCTTCACAACCCTCTTTGCATCAGGTCTCCGCCGACTTATGAACCACCCCGCCTTCGAACGACGAGAATCGACCCCCATTTCCGCGCTGGCCGCGGTGCTGGCGGCGGCGATCGTCCTTTCGGTCGGGGGTGCCACGGGAAGTCTGGGTGGGTTCGCGCCTGCCGCGGTCGGGGCCGTCTTGATCGGCGGAATCGGGTGTGTCGCTGCGAACGCGGCCAACCCGCTCGCCGACGGGCGAACCGCACCACGCATCCGACCGGTGACCAGTGCAGGTTCGAGTGATCACGAAGCGCACCCCGCAGTGTCGATTCTGCGAATGTCCGGTCCGTCGGGACCGGCCTCGGCGGATCTCCCGCCCCCTACGGTCGCCTGACGATTCGGCGTCGGACTCGCTCCAAACGCCATCGAATCGACTCGCTTCGACCAGGACCCGTATTTTAGATTCAGATTCACCCACGTCTCGCGGCACACCCGTGAGTTCGTGCTCCGATCCCCCGCCGACCAACGTGGTGGATCGTTTCCCGAAAGGATTCCGCCATGGGCGTTCCGTTCTTCGGCTGGGCTGCCAAAAGGCTCTTCGGTACTCGTAATCAGCGACAGGTCAGCCGTTACCTCGAGAAGGTCAATAGAGTCAATGCGTTCGAAGATAAGATGCGGGCGCTCACGGATGTGGAACTTCGAGCCAAGACGGGAGAATTCCGGACGCGGATCGTGGAAGGTGGAGAAGTCGCCTACGAACTGATTCCTGAGATCTTCGCGGTCGCCCGTGAGGCGATGGATCGGGCAGTGGGGATTCGAAACATCTTTAATCCCGACGCCGGATTCGACCCCGCGACGCTCCCTGACGACGCTCGGCGACTCTTCGATGAAGTCAAGGCGGTGATCGACCAGACCGACCCGAGGCCTCCGGAAGGGGATCTGCTCGGCTGCGAGGAAACAGTGCCTTCCTGGCAGTTCGTCGACATTCCGACTCCGCTCTACGACGCGGTGCGGGTCCTCTTTCCCGAGAGCAAGCCGCCCTTCCGCGCCCGTCCGTTTGACGTGCAGTTGATCGGTGGCACCGTCTTGAGCGAAGGTCGGATCGCCGAGATGAAGACGGGCGAAGGCAAGACGATCGTCGCCCCGCTCGCGTGCTATCTGGCCTGCGTCGAGAACAAGCAGGTCCATGTGGTGACGGTCAACGACTACCTGGTGCAGAGAGACCGTAACTGGACGTTCCCGTTTTTCCACGCCCTTGGCCTCACGGTCGGCGCCATCCATCCGTTCCACATGCAGTCGGGAGATCTGAAGAAGTCCATGTACGACTGCGACGTCGTCTACGGGACCACCGCCGAATTTGGCTTCGACTACCTCCGGGACAACATGAAGCTCCGCGCCGAGGATCAGGTGCAGAAGCGTCGGCAGTTCGCGGTGGTCGATGAGGTCGATTCGATTCTGATTGACGAGGCGCGGACGCCGCTCATCATCTCCGGTCCCGCCCACTCGGTACGCCCCCGGTACGAGTTAGCCGATGGCCTGGCGAGGCACCTTGTCGAAAGTCAGAAGGAGTGGGCGGTCGCGGACGAAAAAGTCCAGTCGTGCGAAGTGCGGGTCTCCGGGCTTGAGGGTGATATCCGCAACGCACGCGACAAATCGGCGCTACCGCGCATGAAATCCGAAATCGAGGAAGCTCGGGCGGAACTGCCGCGACTGGAGGCGACGCGCGACAGATTCGTGCAGTTCTTCGAAGTTGAACTCGACAAGAAGCAGGCGTCGTTGACGCATGAGGGGATCACCGAAGCCCAGCGGAAGGCGGGCGTCGGCTCCTTCTACGTCGGCGAGAACATCGACCTCCCCCACCTGCTCGAGCAGGCGCTGCGGGCCCACGTGGTCTACATCGGCGATCGCGATTACGTGGTCTCCCCGGATGAGAAGGGCGAGTTGGAAGTGGTGATCGTCGACCAGAACACCGGCCGAAAGATGGTCGGGCGCCAATGGTCGGACGGGCTGCATCAGGCGGTCGAAGCGAAGGAAGGGGCTCCGATCAAGGACGAGACCCAGACCATGGCGACCATCACCATCCAGAACTTCTTCAAGATGTACGAGCGTCTTTCGGGCATGACCGGAACCGCGGACACCGAGGCCACAGAGTTCCACGAGATCTATCGTCTCGACGTGGTATCGATTCCGACCAATGTTCCCGTGGAGCGAAACGATGGGAACGACCTGGTGTATCTCAACGAGCGGGACAAGTGGGATGCGATTGTCGAGGAGGTCCGCCGTTCCCACGAGGTCGGAATGCCGGTATTGGTCGGTACGACCAGTGTCGAGCGCAGCGAGATGCTCAGCCGCATGCTCACCAAGGCCCATCGAATCCCCCACGAGGTGCTCAACGCGAAGCAGCATGAACGAGAAGCGGACATCATTCTCGGCGCGGGCGGCCTCGGGGCCGTGATGATCGCGACCAACATGGCGGGTCGCGGTACCGACATCAAACTCGCGAAGATCACCCGTGCCGAACTCATTGATCATTGGAAGCGTGCGGGCATCTGTCCGAAAGAAGCGAACATCGAGATGCAGGACGAGCAGGTGATCGATCTCTGCTGGTTGCATCTCGCCCAGCGAAGCCTCGGTGTCTCGAAGAAGGACGCGGAGTCGATGGATCCCGCGGATGCTCGTCGACGGCTGATGGTCGCCTGGGCGGTGGAACTCGCGTGGCAGGACGAAGTGAAAGCCGCCGGGATGTCGGTCGAGATGCTCGAAGAAGTGCTTGATTCGTCGGGAACCTGCCGACTTCACCGGCTCGGCTTCCACGACTCGGTGGAGTCGATGGGCGGTCTCCACATCATCGGAACCGAACGTCACGAGAGCCGGCGGATCGACAATCAGCTCCGAGGTCGGGCCGGACGTCAGGGCGACAACGGCAGTAGTCGGTTCTTCCTCAGTCTCGAAGATGACCTGATGAAGATGTTCGCCGGTAAGAAGACGCTCTACATCCTCTCGAAGCTCGGCATGAAGGACGGGGACGCGATCGAACATCCGATGCTCTCCCGCTCCGTCGAGAACGCACAGCGAAAGGTCGAGGAGCGGAACTTTACGATTCGGAAGAACATCCTCGAGTACGACGAGCCTATGGAGCATCAGCGTCAGGCCTTCTACTCGATTCGGCAGCCGGTCCTCGAGCATAAGGAGATCAAGGCGCGGATCTTCGAGTACGTCGAAGAATCAGCCCACGACGAGGCCGAACGTCTTCTGTCGAAGAGCTACCGAGCCCGGTGCATCAGCGAGTGGATTCATGAGCACCTCGGATTCATGGTCGACGCCGAGCGGATCCGCAAGAAGGATCGGGAGGATCTTCACGCCTTGATCCGCGCCGACTATCTTGAAGAGGGCAGCGAAGTCGTCGCTAACACTTGCAATGAGTATCTGGCCGACGATCTCGACTCATCCGAGTGGGACGTCGAAGGCTTCGCCCGGTGGGCGAAGACGGAATACGACGCGGAAATCGACCCCGAATGGCTTCGGGGCGCAGCGCGTCGTGAGGTCATCCACAAGGTCGAAGAGGCGCAGAGCCGCAAGATCGAGGCCTTCGACTTGTCGCCGTTGGACACTTATCTGGTGAACGACTACGGCGCCCGCGAACTGGTCAAATGGGCGAACAGCAAATTCGATACCGAATTCGAGCCGGAGATCGTGTCCGGATTCTCGACATCGGGGGAAACGGCCGAGCGGCTTCTGGAAGCCGCCCGCGAGGCATATCGTCGAAGAGAGATCGAGTACCCAATTGAGTATGCAGTGGACATGACCACCGCGAGCATGCCTTCGGATCCCCGCGGTGCGCTGGGGCAGTTCTGCACTTGGGCCAAGTCACGATACGAACTCAACTGGTCCGCTTCGGCGCTTCCGTCGACGGATCCGAAGGAGCTCCAACGCCTGCTCATCGAGCAGGCGCACAAGTGGGATGACGCTCGGATCGCCGAGCGGGCCGGCGAAGCCGTGAAGTCCGCGGGCAACGACGTCGAAGCTCTTGACGAGTGGTTCCAGCGGGAGTGTCTGATCCAGCTGACCGATGATGAGAAGGCGGATGCGGTTCGCGACGGCCTCGAGGTCTTTGCGAATCGGCGAATCAGCGAATTACTTCGGACCGAGCTCAGTCAGTTTGAACGCTGGGTCATGCTCCAGATTCTCGATTCGACCTGGAAGGACCATTTGCATTCGATGGACCAGATCAAGGACGCCATCGGATTCCGGGCCTTCAGCCAGAAGGACCCGCGAATCGAATTCAAACGGGAGTCGGCCCGACTCTTCGACGAGATGAAGGAGCAGGTCCGGGATCGACTCACGGATCTGGTGTTCAAGGGGCGTCTGCAGGCCCAGCCCCAGAAGCCCGCTGCTCCGGCATCGACGGCCGCCGTCCAGAAGACCGAGGCGGCTCGCCCGTCAGTGTCCGCAGCGGCGGCGATGATGGCGGAAGCGGCCGAGGAGGCGGATGCCGGGACCGAGGCGCAACGCCGCGACCTCGAGATCGCCGAGCGAGCCGGGGCGTCGCCGTCGGACACCGGCGGGTCGAGGGTCAGCACGGCGACCAAGCCCAAGGCGGTCCCGGCCATCGGTCGAAACGAGATGGTCGGCGTGATTAATCCGGAGACTGGCAAACGTGAACAGATGAAATGGAAGAAAGCCGAGCCACTGGTTAAGAAGGGGTGGAAACTGAGCTGACCTGGATCGGGTGGATGGTCATCTTCCGGAGGCTCGGCGACTTGAAGACGGAGCGGGAATGGTTACACTCTCCCCGCCCCCGTAGCTCAATTGGCAGAGCAGCTGACTCTTAATCAGCGGGTTCTCGGTTCGAGTCCGAGCGGAGGCATTAGAAGCGGGGTTTTCTATCCCTCGAGTCAGGCCCAGACTCCTCGCGAGTGAAATGGCTTGGACAACGTCGAAAAAGAGCGCCCCTCGGCATCTGCAGGATGCCGAGGGGTGTGTTCATAGGAAGCCATCCGCGGTTCAGCGGATCTCCCCCACGTCGTCCTCGCCGTACTCCCAGGCCAGTTCCTCTCGAAGCCAATCGAGCAGGTCATTTCCGTCGACGGGTTGGCCCGGGTCACATTCGGCTCGGTAACTCGCGGCGGCTTCATAGGCGCGGACGACCAAGGCATCGATCTCTTCATCTGTCGCGTGCTGCTCGACGTGAAGCACCAGCGTGGTGTCCGCCCAGCCGAACTCGATCTGAATCTTCCGTCGTTGCATCTATTAAGGAGGACCTCCGAGCCGTGCACGTATCCGAGTACGTACCCGGCGGTCGATCGTACCGAAACATGTAAAAAAGCCCGCCAAGGGTGTCACGTCGGCTTGATCGGGCCCTACGGGATGCTGAATCCAAGGAACACCGCGGATGCCATTCCCACCCGATTAAGGAAGACCACACCATGCTCCTCGACGACCTCACCATCGTGCTCTTCACCTCCTGCTGCATTGCGATCTGTCTCGGCGGCTTCCAGATACTGGATCGACGTGGGGCATTCCAATCCCATTGAAGGGGTTTTTAGGGGGTACCTGAGCCTCGGAATCAGGTTCAAGGGACATGACAGAGAGACGCCCCATGCATTGTTGGGGCGATCCGGCACGGCGTGGCCATCCGGCCGCGTCGTGCCATTGTCGGAGAAGGGAAGGTTCCTGACGTTCCTGACTGCTAGAATGCGATCTCGTTGGATACTCGAGAAAACTTGTCTCGAGGCCGAACCGACCTCGCCGTGATCTGGATCCGAAACCATGCTCAGATTTCGCTCGACTCGCCTGGTTGCCGGGCTGATGGATCGCTCCGTCGTCCCGATCCTCGCCCTTGGGATGGCCCTCGGGCTGATCGGTCCAGGGTGCGATTCGTTCAGCATGATCGAGCGAGCCGACCCTGACAAAGCGGCGTCCAGTCTCGACCGCCGGAACTTCGAAATCGACGTCCAGCCCATGATGCGCGGGACGGTCGCCAGCGAAGCCGTGATCGCCGGCGAAAATCCGACGATCGTTCGAGGCTACGGGTTGGTGGTCGGGCTCCGAGGTACTGGAAGTCGACTCATGCCGGCGCAGGTTCGATCGTGGATGCTGCAGGAGATGGCACGACGTGGCGTCGGGAACACGGCGACCGGATTCGGGAACGTGACGCCGGAGAGCATGCTCGATTCAGAGGACACCGCAGTGGTAGTGGTCGAAGGGGTGATTCCTCCGGGCGGTGTGAAGGGCGGCCGATTCGACGTCCGTGTCTACTCCGCGCCGGGAACCGGAACCACCAGCCTTGAAGGTGGCAAGCTCTATACCACCGACCTCCGACCGGGTGACATCAGCGTCGGACCAAAGCAGGCCACGGCCCTGGCGATCTCCCGAGGCCAGGTCTTCATCAATCCGTTCGCGGAACCCGACGCGCGAAACCAGGATTCGGTCGATCGTCTCACCGGTCGAATTCTCGACGGTGGCATCGTCGTCAACGACATGCCGCTCAAAATCCGCATGGCGGTTCGAAGTCACACTCGCACCATGGCGGTTCGCGATGCCATCAACTCACGATTTCCCCGCGAGCCTGGACAATCCGAAGTGACGGCACACGGCAAGAGCGGCGAAGAAATCATGCTCACGGTTCCGCCAACCCACCACGATGATCCAGGGCAGTTCGTGGAATTGGTAAAGCACAGCTCGCTGCGTCCCGAAGCGGTGGAAGCGACGGCGCTGGCTATTCGGCGCTCCTTGCTTGCCAATCCGGGCTTCGCACGCGACGCGACGCTTCGTTGGCAGGCCCTCGGGCCCAAGTCGATTCCCGTGATCCAGGATCTCTACGATTATCCAGAGGAAGGGCCACGACTGGCGGCCTTGATTGCCGGGGCGGCCCTCGATGATGCTTCCGTCGCGTCTCATCTCATCAAGATCGCCAACAGCGGTTCGGTCGACGCAAGGCTTGCGTGCATCAAGATGCTTTCCGAGATGGGATCGAATCCGGCGATTCAGATGGGGTTGCGTCCTCTTCTGGACAGCAAGGACATCGACGTCCGGCTGGCCGCATTCGAAGCCCTGGAGAAGCGGAACGATCCGATCGTCGAGGCCTACGACATCGATCAGAAGTTCATCCTCAATCTCGTGCCCAGCAGCTCGCCGATGATCTACGTCGCGCAGACCGGAAAGCCACGGATTGTGATCTTCGGCGAGGCTCAAGAAGTCAAGCGGCCCATGTTTCTAGAGGCCTGGAGCAACCGCCTGCTCATGAAGGCGGATACCGCCGATGGTCGTCTCGAAATCTTCTATCGCGAGACCCCCGAGCTCCCCGCCCAGATCGACGAGGTGAGCCCAGACGTCGGCCAACTGGTGGCCTACTTCGGCCATCAGACCACCATCGAAGCCCCCGCTCCCGGAATCGGGCTCTCCTACGGGGAGACGATCGGGGCGCTTCATCAGCTCTGGCGACAGGGCTATCTCAGTGCCGAATTCAAGGCGGAGCAAGATCGGGTCCTTGCCGCAATCATCCGGGCGCAGAAGGTTGAATCGACCCCGGATCGACCCGAGTTCGAAAGCGATCTTCCGACCTCGCTGGAAGAAGATCCATTATTGTCCGAGGATCCGTCCACTATTCGGCTTGAAGCTCCCCGCAAGGGCGGTGATACTGTTCCTCGGTGATGATCCCGGCTCCAGAGCGTCGGTATCGGTTCCGCCCCCCGCGGGTCTTCACCGGCAAGCACCCGTCCGCCGCGAGCCTTCAGGTTCTCGAGGACGGCAGATAGCGGCTCGCGGTTCTCTCCGCGAGTCTAAATACTGCCCGCCATGGCATGGATGCGTGGTGGCGTCGACAGGAGGTCGAATTACGTGCGACTTGCAAGACTCACGCTTTGTGGATTCAAGAGCTTCGCGGACCGAACGGAGTTTTCGTTCGATGAGCCGATTATCGGCGTGGTCGGGCCGAATGGATGTGGCAAGTCCAACGTCGTCGATGCCGTGAAGTGGGTGCTTGGCGAACGTAGCGCGAAGAGCCTCCGCGGCTCCGCGATGCAGGACGTCATCTTCGCGGGCAGTGCGGCTCGAAAGCCGATGGGAATGGCGGAAGTCACTCTCACCTTCGAGAATCCCCGCCTCGAAGAACCCCGTTTCGAAGGACCCGAGGATCCGGAACTCGCACCCGACGTCGCGGCGGAGCTCGCACCCTCCCCGGTCCGCAACGAAGACCGGATGGACGACGACGAGATGGTGCTGGTCGGAGGTGACGGCACGGTCATCGATCGCTCAGGGGTCCGACATCGTCGTCTGCCGATCGATACCGACGAGGTTTCGGTGACCCGGCGACTCTACGCCGACGGTCGCAGCGAGTACCTCATCAACGATCGCAAGTGTCGCCTTCGCGACATCAAAGAACTCTTCCTCGATACCGGGGTTGGAACCAATGCCTATTCGATCATCGAACAGGGCAAAGTCGATGCGATGCTTCTGGCGAACCCCATGGAACGCCGGTCGATCCTCGAAGAAGCTGCGGGTGTGGCGAAGTTCCGTCAACGCAAACTCGAATCGACTCGCAAACTCGATGCCGCGGAACGAAATCTCGTCCAGGTACGCGAGAAGCTCGCCAACACCGAGCGTCGCCTCCGCATCGTTCGCGGACAGGCCGAGAAGGCTGTGAAGTTCCGTTCCTTGGATGACCGACGACGAAACCTCCGCACTTCGATCGCCCGAGATCAGTTCCATGAGTTCGACGAAGGGCTCAATGGACTCACGCGGCAACTTTCCAGTCTGGAGTCGGACCGACGCAACCTTGCCTTGGTCCTTGCGACACTCGAGGAACAGAAGCAGGCGGCAGAGATCGAGCGGCATCAGGTGCAGGAACGTCGCCACGATCTCGAACAGCTCCGACTCTCCGAGACCAATCGCCTCGATCAGGCGCAGCAGCGAATCGAGCTAACGACTCGCCATCGTGATGATGCTGAGTCCGCGATCGGCGAAGAACGTCGGCGGATCGGCGAACTCGAGGTTCAGGTCGACGAACTGGGGCGTGAGCTCGCCGAAGTTGAGGCCAGGATTGATGAATCCGCGCAGGAAGCGGCTGCCGCAGAACAGAATCTCGCGGAAGAGACTCGAAGAAGACATGAATTCGAGACCGCCCGCTCCGAAGCGATCGCCACCGTCGATTCTTCGCGAGACGCGGTCTCCGCGGCCGATCGCGCTCGCATCCGGCTTGAATCAGCGGTTCGAGCCAGTGATGAACGAGAACTTGAACTGCAGGCCCGGCGCGGCCGGCTTGCCGAGAAATCCCGACCCTTCGCGACGGACCTCGATCTCCACCGAATCCAGCGAATCAAGGCGCGGATTCGAGTCGATGTCCTGACCGACGAGATCGATCGTCTCGATGGGACGCTCCGGATGGAGGAGGATCGCATCGTTCGCCTGGACCATCGTCGCGCGGACCTGACCGGCAGAATCGCGGGCAACCGCGACGAGCGGACGGGCACCGAATCGCGGCGGCATCTCCTCCACGAGATGGCAACCGCAGGCGAAGGTGTCGGCGATGCCGTTCGCGATGTTCTCGCCTTGAAGACAGAGATCCCCGGAATCATCGGCACGCTTGCGGATCACATCGACGTTGATCGGTCGGATGCGGAAGCCATCGAAGCGGGCCTGGGCCCCCACCTGCAGGCGGTCCTCGTCGAGTCTTCCGCGGTGGCGGATGCGATTCGTCTTCGACATCCCGACCTGGATGGACGCGTCGAACTGCTTCCGATCAGTCGATACACGAATGCCGAGTCCAGCCTCGACGACATTGCATGCTCGGTCCAGGAGACGGAGACGTTCGTCTTCGCCGCCGATCTGGTTCGCGCCGACACTCGTCTTCGAGGCGTGCTTCAGCATCTCCTCGGCAACACCCTGGTCGTGGACACCTTCGACGAATGCCGCCGCCTCGCCCAACGAGGTGTGCCTCGCCGACTCGCAGCCCGGGACGGACATGTCTTGGGGCGTCATGGCGAAATCATTCTGAGGGCGGCCGCGGGTCGCGAGGAAGGACACGGGCTTCTCGGCCGGAAGGCGGAACTCACAGAACTCGAGGGTCTTGGAGCCAGGCTGGAACTGGTTCGGGCCGATCTCGAGGCCGAGGCATCAAACCTCGACGCCGAACACGAGAGTCGCGGGGTCCGAAGGCGTGATCTCGGCGAAGGACTTCGGAAGGCCCGGTCCGAAGAAGTCGAGCAGCGATATGCCATCGATCGCACGTCCCAGATGATCGACCGGATCTCTCGCGAGCGCGGCGAATTGGAGAGCGAGCTACGGGAGATCGTGGAACAGCTCACCACGATTCATGCCGAACGTCGACGACTCGATGGCGAGCGGGCCATGGCCATCGAACATGAGGCATCGCTCACCACCGCCCTGCGAATCGCTCAAGAAGAACTCGAAGAGATCGGGGCCAGCGTCGAAGCCGCCGCGGAATGCGTGGCGGAGCACCGGACAGATCTGGGGCAGATCAACGCCCGACTTGAATCCACCAGACGGGAGCGGGCTCGAATGTCCTCCACCATCGAGGAATCGAACCGACAACTCGATCGCGGACGCACCCAGATTGGCGAACGCCAGGGCCGGATCGCGGAGTATGTTGAGACCATCGGTGCGGCGGAGATCGAAGTCGAGGCATCCTCCGCATCACTCGCCACGATGACCGATCGGTTTGCCGAGAACGGCACCGAGCTCACCTCGGCGAACGAAGCCGTGGAACACTCGGCGGTTTCGCTGGAGGCCGCCCGCGTCGAAGCTGGTCGGCTTGATCGAGACGCCCACGCGCTCGAGATGGCCCGCCGGGAGATCGAGATCAAACGCGAGAGTCTCGAGGAATCGATGTTTGAGGATCTCGGATTCGATATCGCCGGGCTTCTGGAGGCGCAACCGGAACTCCCGGAAGGTCCTGAAGGCACGCCTTTCGTTCGGGAGACCGCGATCGGGGAATCCGAATCGCTCCGGGTTGAGATCAAGCGACTCGGCAACGTGAATCTCGATGCCATCGACGAACTCGAGGATCTCGAGGTTCGAAACGAAGATCTTGCCACGCAACTCGAAGACATCGATTCCGCCCGCCTACTGCTGGGCGATCTCATCGAACGTCTCGACGCCGCATCTCGGCTTCGGTTCGAGGAGACCTTCAACCGAGTTCGCGAGAATTTCGCGGGTTCACAGGGCATGTTCCGCCGCCTATTCGGCGGAGGAAGTGCAGACCTCTACCTGCTTCCCGGCGAGGACGGAACGATCGACTGGCTCGAATCGGGAATCGAGATCCGGGCGAAGCCCCCGGGCAAGGAACCCAGAGTCATCAGCCAGCTCTCGGGTGGTGAGAAGACCATGACGGCCGTCGGCCTGCTCATGGCCATCTTCCAGAGCAAACCCTCACCCTTCTGCATCCTCGACGAAGTCGACGCCGCCCTTGATGAGGCGAACGTCGAGCGATTCTGCAACGTCGTCCGGCAGTTCCTCGACCAATCCCACTTCATCATCATCACTCATCACAAGCGAACCATGCAGGCCTGTGATCGACTCTTCGGCGTGACGATGCCGGAACGCGGTGTGAGTCGTCGAGTCACGGTGAAATTCGATGAGGTCGGTCGTGACGGCAGACTGGCTGGAGACGCGGTCCGGCGAAGCGAGACTGAAGAGCAGGCTGAGGAATTCGGTACCGCCAAGCTCGATTCCGACGAGATGCAGATCGAGACCGAAGCGGTCGATCCTGCCACGCTCCTCGGCGGAAGGAAAGCCCCGGAGGCACCCATTCCCGAATCCTCCGGGAGTCGGCTCGCAGAAGCTTGGGACGACTGATCAACATGATCAAAATGATCAACACGATCAACACGATCAATCCGATTTGACCGCGAGTCGTTGGCGAAGTTCTGCATTGAGCCCGAGGAATCGCCGGGATAATTTGGAGAGTCGGTCGCGTCGTGCCGGATTCGGATCTGCGGACGCAAGGCCTTCCGCGAGGGCCGCCACGTATCCGAGGGCCTTCTCCTGGGTCAGGAGTATTCGGAGTTCGAACGACGTCCCTCCGGAGAGGAGGAGGCCGACGGTCTCTTGATTCCTGAGCCGGTTCCGGGCATCGATTTCAAGGATCGGAAGACCCGTGGTGCCGACCACGATCGGAGGGGCCATCGAGCGCATGGCCGCCAGATCCATGGAACCCTCGCTCGCCGCCGAAGAGATGTCCCGGAGGATCTCCTCGGTCGAGGGTGACGCGGATTTCAGCCCCAGGATGTCCGCCACACGAGCCTCGTCGGCCAGGAGGTCCATCAGCAGCGTGTATCCATGGTCGAGTCGGTGGTCCCCGGAATCCGGACCGGCGCCGTCAGGGCCTCTCAGCGGGGCCTGAAGGGTTGGGCTGCATCCCACGAACATCAGTAGCGAGAGTATCGCGACGCCCGTCCTGCGTAGGGCGGCGGCGTGGAACGCTGGAATGAGGCGGGGACGAGAACCCATCGTCGGACGGTAGCACGCCGGACCGTTCGCGTCAGGAGGCCGCGGCGGGTGGTGCCCAGAATTCAACCGCGGCCCGGTGGGTCTCTGCGTGAAGATCTGCGGTCAGTTCAGGAGTGGCGGCGTAGCCACCCGAAAGCAGCAGCGTGACCGGCAATCCGCACCGATGAAGTTCCCCCAGCACGAATCGTTCCCGCTGTCGAAGCCCGTCTCTGGTGAGGGCCAGTCGGCCGTATCGATCGCCGAGCACCACGTCCACGCCGGAGAGGAGGAAGACCAGGTCGGGCCGGCTTCGATTCAGCACGTCCGGCAGGTGACCACGCAGCAGATCGAGGTACTCGAGATCACCGCAATGGTCCGCAAGTGGCACATCAAGATCACTGGGCGGCTTCCGCATCGGGAAGTTCCGGCCACCATGCATCGAGAAACTAAAGACGGAGTCATCGTCTCGGAAGCAGACCGCGTTCGCATTGCCTTGATGCACGTCGAGATCGATGATCAGGGCTCGTCGAATCTCCTCTTCCCGCTGGAGGATTCGAATCGCCACGCCGACGTCATTGAGTACACAGAAGCCTTCGCCGTGATCCGGACACGCATGATGGGTTCCGCCCGCGAGATTCGCGCCGACGCCATCTTCGCGGGCGTTCCACGCGGCGAGCACGGTGCCCGAAACGGCTAACCGGGATCTTCGGGCGAGGGCTGGTGACCAAGGAAGGCCGAGCCGACGTTCTTCGGGAGGGCTGAGGGTCCCCAGTCGCAACTTGTCGAGGTATGCCGGGTCGTGCGCCAGTTCGAGATCCGACCAGTCGACCTCTTCGGGTGTCACGAGCTCGGCCGGTGCGATGATTCCTTCGTCAAGCAGGATTCGTCGCAAGGCGGAGAACTTCCGCATCGGAAACGGGTGGCCTTCCGGGAGTGGGATTTCGTAGTCTTCGTGATACGACGCGCGCATTCGAGTCCTCTGCGGCCGGGATCAGTCGAGACGACGAATCAGCGCGTCCGCGAATGCTTCGGTTCCGAGATCGCCACCCAGATCGCCCGTACGATCGCCTTCGCGAACCGCCGTGTTGTACGCAACCTTGATTCGTTCCGCGGCGATCTTCGCCGCAGGGTCATCGCTCCGAACGCTGATGTGGTTGAGCATCATGACGCCGCTCATGGTGATCGCGAGAGGGTTGGCGATGCCCTGGCCAGCGATGTCAGGTGCGGATCCGTGTACGGCCTCGAAGACCGCGTTGATTTCGCCGAAGTTCGCACCGGGTGTGACACCCAGACCGCCGACGAAACCGGCGCACAGATCGCTGACCACGTCGCCGTAGAGGTTCTCGCAGAGAAGCATGTCGAATCGGCTGGGATCCTGCACCAGACGCATGCAGGCGGCATCGATGATCAGCTCTTCGTATTCGATGTCTTTGAATTCGGCTTCGTGAACCTCTTGGGAGCATCTGATGAAGAGACCATCGCTCTTCTTCAAGATGTTTGCCTTGTGGAAAACGGTGATCTTTCGACGCCCGCGACTCCGCGCGTATTCGAAGGCGAACCGCGCGATCCGATAGGACGCCTTTTCGGTTGCGACCTTGAGGCTGGTCACCACGCCCGGCGTGATCTCGTTTTCGAGTCCGGCGTAGAGGCCTTCCGTATTCTCCCGGATGACTACCAGGTCCACATCCTCATATCGCGTCTTCACGCCATCGATGGATCGAACCGGCCTCACGGCGCCGTAGAGATCGAGGGTCTTTCGCAGCGCCACGTTGACCGAGGAGAAGCCGCCGCCGATCGGCGTGGTGCAGGGACCTTTGAGGGCGACGCCAACCTTCTGAATGGCATCGATGGTCTCTTGAGGAAGAAGATCCGTGTGCCCGCGTTCGAGGGCGGTGACCCCGGCGTGGCATTCGATCCAGTCGATCGAGGAACCTGATCCAAGAAGGGCCGCGTCGATGATGCGACAGGCAGCCGCCGTGACCTCGGGGCCGATGCCGTCCCCGGGAATGAGTACCGATCCGTGTTCCAATGGTGCGTCCCTGATGATCGAGAGGAGTAATCGAATCGAACCGGCCGTTCCGATCCAAGGCGACCGGCCACACGATGCGACAGGATACGGGACGCACCACGCGCCCGTCGCGTTGCGTCCTCGGCTACCGTGCAGGAATGCCCGAGTCGAGATCACAATCGATCGATCTGGTGGTGGTCGGCGGCGGAATCGCCGGCCTCTGGATCCTCGATGCGGCCATTCGTGCCGGATTGTCGGCGGTATGTGTGGAAGCGTCGAAACTCGGCTCCGGCCAGAGCATCTGCGCTCAGGGCATCATCCATGGCGGCCTCAAGTACACCCTCAAGGAGCGAGACCTCTCGGCTGCGGGGCCGATCAGCGAGATGCCTTTGCGATGGACCGAGCTGGCTTCAGGAGATCCGAAGAACGGACCGGATCTTCGAGCCGCCGTAATGTCCTCGCCATGCACCTGGCTCTGGCGAACCGACACGCTCGCGTCCCGACTGGGAATGCTCGGTGCCAAGGCGGCGCTTCGCACGAAACCGTCCACCGTCACCAAGGAAAAACGCCCTCTGCTCATCCGTGACGCTCCCGGGGCGGTGCTCCGGGTCGATGAGCCAGTCTTCGACACTCGCTCCGTGCTCGGGGCCCTGGCGGCAGCCCATGAATCGACTCTGGTCGCAGTGGACGGACCGGAAGGCATCGAATTCACCTCTCAAGGCGGCCAGGTGACCAGAGTCATTCTTCGACATGGCAAGGCGGCGGTCACCCTCGTTCCACGAGCGGTGGTGCTGGCGGCCGGAGCCGGCAATGAAGGCCTTCTGTCACGGCTCGGACTCGATGCCTCGATCGCCCAGCGACGTCCTTTGCACATGACGCTTCTTCGCGCCGCATCGCTGCCGGAATTTCATGGTCACTGCGTGGACGGGAATCGAACCCGAGTGACGATCACCAGCGGGCGCGACGCAGGCGGACGAATTGTCTGGCAGTTGGGTGGCGATCTGGCAGAGACCGGCGTGGCTCGAGATCCAGCGGCACAGATCACCTTCGCCGCCGCGGAACTTCAGGCGGTTCTTCCATCGCTCGATCTCTCTGAACGACCCGATGCAGCCTGGAGCACCTATCGGATCGACCGCGCCGAGCGCCGGACGCGGTCCGGCCTCCGACCGGACGACGCCGAGGTCCTCTCCCTTCACGACGGCAGACTCCTGGTCGCTTGGCCGACGAAGTGGGCGTTGGCGCCGCGCCTCGCCGCCGCAGTGCTTGCCGCACTTCCGCCGGAGATCGCCGCCGAGCCCACACCCCCCGCCGACCTCACCGGCTTCACACCACCTGAGATCGCCACCTTTCCATGGGAGAACTGCACGTGGACCAGTCATCACGACGTCCGCTCGGCCGCACCGGCTTGAACCTGGCCCCGGTGGGGTTCGGCGCGTTCAAGATCGGAAGGAACGAAGCGACCAAGTACCAACGTTCCTACGACCTGCCGGATGATGCCGCATGCCAGTCGCTGCTCGACGAGGTGCTGGAGATGGGAATCAATCTGATTGACACCGCACCCGCCTACGGAACGAGCGAGGAGCGGATCGGTCGCCTCCTCGGAGGCCGGCGCGACTCATTCATCCTCTCGACGAAGGTCGGGGAGACTTTCGAGGGCGGTGTGGGCCGGTTCGACTTCTCCAGCATCGCCGTCGACCAAAGCATCACTCGAAGCCTTGGTCGCCTCAGGACGGATCGCCTTGATCTGGTCTTCGTTCATTCCGATGGGGCGGACCAGGCAATCATCGACGATGGCGAGGTTCTGGAAACGCTGGCCCGACGACGCGAGCAAGGGGATCTGCGTTTCATCGGTTTCAGCGGGAAGACGGTTGCGGGTCATCTGAGCGCCATCAGGACCGGTTTGATCGACTGCCTGATGGTCGAGTATCACGCCCTAGATGATTCTCAGGGCGAGGTCATCGAGGCCGCAGAAGCCGCGGGCATCGGCGTGGTGGTGAAGAAGGGGTTGGCGTCTGGTCAACTCGACCCTGCGATGGCGATTCCCCACTGCCTCCGTCCGACCGGCGTCGCCTCGGTGGTCATCGGATCGCTGACCGCCTCGCACCTTCGCGCGAATCTCACGATCGCCCGCGGGGCGATCGCGGGGACCTGATTACGCGTTCGGATCGACGCCTTCGCTGCCCGGTGCGCCAGGTTTAAAATGCTCGAACATTCCGGGAAGCCGTTCGATCGGGATGCACCATCCCCCGCGATGATCATCGAAGAAAACCCCGAAGATCCCAGCCGACTGCAGCCCGGCGATGTGCCTGATCGCGGATTGGACGGGAAACGAGAGGATCGAAGGCTTGCCCACGATCGGGAGAATACCCTTCGCCAGCGCGTACTCGTGCGCTCTTCCCTTGGCGGTAAACGCCATCACGAATGGACGCTTGTCGATCACCACGGCGGCAGGCCGGACCGCGGGAAACTCACCTTGCCCGACGAAATACCATTTGGGCAAGGCGAAGGCGGCGCTCCAGAGTTCGTTCAAGTTCGCATTGTCGGTCCGACCGGCCAGTGCGAGTTCATCCATCCGGCTCGGAAGCAGGTCCGCCGCGAGTCGCTCTTGCTCGGTCGAAGGTGTGGGTGGCGTTTCTTCGCTCATGGGATCACGATTTCCATGCCCACCTTCAGATTCCCGGGATCATCACCGATGATCGCCAGGTTGGCATCGTGGATCTCTTGCCAGCGAGATGCTTTTCCAAAGTACTCCAACGAGATATCGCTGAGCGTCTCCCCGGACTGGACGGTGTGGATGATCTCACCGCCCGCCGCGGGATTCGCTCGTCTGATCGTCGAAGTTGAATTCTTCGGCGGCAGCTTGATGATCTGGCCGACCTGCAGACGGAGCGGATCCACGGTCGGATTCGCCATCGCAATCAGTGATTGTTTCTGCGGGTCGCCGAACCAGCTCACGGCAATACCTTCGAAGCTATCGCCGGATTGGATCGTATAGGGGGTATAGGCGTCGGCTGGGAGGCCCGCCGCGGACGGTGCTTCTGCCACCACGGGCTCGTCGTCAGGCGTATCCACCACCGTACCTGGCCTCGCCATCAACTCTCCGCGAAGTCTGGTCGCGATCCACGTGGCGTGTTCGCGATCGAATCCGCCGACGATCTGGCCTCGGTTCTGAATCGCGATTCGAAGAGTCGGCGTCGAGATGACTTCGCCATCGACGACCCAGGCGACGGTACCGCCGACCAGATTGAACGTCGACTCTCGAACTTCATCGACGGCGTCGGCCTCAAGCAGATACGCGACCTCCGGTCTGCCTTCCGCGTCTTCTCTGACGGTGGCGCCCGCGATTCGACCGTCGAGACGCAGCCCTCCCACCGAGTCATCACGAACCAGCAGGAATCGTCGCTCGGAATCCCCCGATCGGCGGGTTCCGACGACCAGTCCTTCAACCTCGCCGGATCCTTGAATCATGTTCCAGGGAGCGAGTGGAAGCCACAGGGTGCCTTCGGTGCCAGTGGGTCGTTCGTTGCCGACGGCAGTCTCAAGATTGGTCCGGGCCACGCTCTGATCAATCCGTCCATCATCCGAGGGGACCGCTGAGAAAAGAGATACACCTGTCTCGCGGACGCCGAGGCTCGGCCCGTAGGCTCTTGACAGTCCGGTTGGTGCGACGATCGCTTCCGCCTCCGGGGGGTTCGTCGCATCTGTCGCATCCGAGCCGGCACTATGCTCGTTCGTGCCTGGACCACGCTCCGTATCGATGTCGGGCGCTTCCGAAGATTCTTTTTCGGAACTCGTCGGGGTTGGATCAACTCCGTCGAGCTGATCGGCCTTCACCGTCGGGGCGGCGACGATCGGGACAGAGGGTGTCGGTTCTGGTTCGCGGACGACCGGAGGCGTCGATGGCTCCGTCGTGATTGTGTCGAGCGCGGAGGACTCCGGCATTCGTGCGACCTCGTCCACGGCTGGCTCCGCTGGCTTCTCCAGCCGAGCGTAGTACAAGCCCACTGCAACCATCGCTATCACGATGACCGCCACGGTAAATCGAACGCCACTGGACATGGTTCGTCCTCCAGGTTCGGTCGATGCCATCGACCTGGGTTCGTATGCCCGGACGCCGTGTCACACGGTTTCCGAGCGTTCTAAGAGGTGATGCCCTCGGCATCACCGGTCAACGAACAGGACCTCAACCCGTGGTCAGCGACGTGGTCCGGGTCGAGGTTGCCGACTCGCTATCGGTGCTGGGTCCAGACCCGGTCTTGCGGGACCAGGTCAGCGGCGCGGCGATCACCACGGACGAGTACGTCGCGGCGATCAGGCCCACAAAGAATGTGAACGCAAACGGGCGGATCCCCGTTCCGCCGAGTGAATAGAGCACCATCGCCGAAGTGATCGTGGTACCACTGGTCATGATCGTTCGGCTGAACGTCTGGTTGATGGAGTTGTTCACCACATCAAGCGATGCATAACTCAGCTTTCCGCGGTTCTCGCGGATGCGGTCGAGAATCACGATCGTATCGTTGAGCGAATAGCCGACGATGGTGAGCAATCCGGCGACCACGTTGAGATCGATTCGAATTTCGTCGAGGACCCGGACCCCGGCAATGCTCGTCTCGCCGATGACCAGACTCAACGCAATCGCTCCGAGGCAGATGCTGATGTTGAAGAGCAACGCGGAAATCGCGCAGACCGAGTAACGGAGCGAGCCGAACCGGAACCAGATGTAGACCAGCATGCCGAGCAGGCTGAGAATCACCGCCACGATGGCGCTGGCGGCGAGATTCTGCGCTACCTTCGGGGAGAAACTCGACTGATCGAGGCTTGCTTCTCGCGTCAACGCGGCCTGGATGAGTTCATATTCACGCTGCGCCAGCCCACGATCCCAAGTGTCCAACGCGACTTCGAAGCTGGAGAGCCCGTCGTCGAAGACCATGACCGCGATCGAGGAGAACGTGGAATCGTCCCCTGCGACGCCCGCTTTCTCGAGCCCCACCACTTCCATGTTTCGTCCGGCGGTATCACTGAAATCTGGCTGATTCCGCATGCGGAGGATCCGCTCGTCGACATCGACGAGCGTGATTGGCGGAACGATTCCGTCGATCACTACGGCGACGCCGCCGCGGTACGCATCGACAGGCATCGTGACACCGCTTCGGCCGATCGACTCCCCGAGCGATTTCCGTTCAAGCGGGAAGGTGTGGCTGCTGTAATCGGGGTCCCCTTCGGCGTCGAAGTGGACCGGTTGGATCACCGCCAGGACGTCGCCAAACTGCTCGACCAATGCATTGACCACGTGGTCGGCGATGTTCTCATTGTCATCGATGCCCGGCGGGTTGGCGACCTTGACCTGGAAACTTCCCGCCTCGTTGTTCGCGGTCGTGGTCCCGATCGTCAGCACCGTGGCGTTGGACAACTGGGCGAGGATTCGATCTTCGGGATGCGTGTCGCCGATCTGGTGTACGCGGTCTTCGACCTCGCCGCGGGTGAGAAGCAGACGGCCGGTGAGGTCACGATCTGTTCCCGCGACCTCCCCGTCCTGCGCCGCCCGAGTGGTCATCTTGACACTGACCCCGCCCCGGAATTCGGTCTCCAGGACGTCGGAACCTCTCGCAAAGAACAACACCAGCGAGCCAACCGCCAGCACGGTGCTCATCACCAGGAGCGGGCCCCGGAGGGAGACCCAGTTGATCTTGGGTTCAAGGAGACGATGGATCGAGGGGAACACGGTGGGAAGCATCGGGAGCGACTTCAGCCTGAACACCTCTGTGCAGATCGCAAAGAGGACTCGGCTGACGAAGAGCGATGTGAAGAGCGTCGAGAGCACGCCGATCGAAAGCGTGAGGGCGAATCCCTTCACTTCCGTCGCCGCGGTCTGATACAGGATGAAGCAGACGATCAGGTTCGTGATATTGCCGTCGAGGATGGCGCTTGCCGCCTTGGCGAAACCAATTCGAATCGAATCGCGAAGGTCTTCACCGTTGTTGATCAGTTCCTCACGGATTCGCTCGAAGATCAGAACGTTGGCATCCACCGCCATACCCACGGTCAACGCGATACCCGCGAGACCCGGAAGCGTGAAGGTCCCGTCGATCATCGCCATGATTCCGAAGATCATGACCGCATTGATGAAGAGCGAGATGACCGCGATCAGGCCTGCTCCGAAGTAATAGAGCAGCATGATCACCGCGACGATGACCACCGAGATTGCGACCGCTCGAAGACCTCGAAGCAGATTGTCCTGGCCGAGCGCCGGTCCCAGAATGCTGGTTGAAATCGGTTCCGGACTGAGACGAGCTTCTAGGCTGCCCGCCGCGAGCACTCTGATCAAGTAGGTCACTTCGGCCTCGCCGAAGTTGCCTTGAATGATGCCTCTCGAGCCAATGGCGCTGTTGAGATTCGGCGCGGTATAGACCTCGCCGTCGAGCACGATGGCCATCGGCTGGTTGATGTTCGGCGAGGTCAGTCGGCGCATCATCGAACCGCCGGCGCTGTCAAGACCGAATGACACCGCGGGACGCCCGAGGTCATCGATGGTCTGGCTCGCCTGGCGGATCGCCCAGTTGTCGCCGCTGGTGTGCGTCATGCTCTTCTCGGGCGTGACGTACAAAAGGATGAATCGAAGACCGTCCTTCTCGTCGGCGACGAGGTTGTATCGCGACTGGAAGTATGCGACGGGATCGGCGATCAGGGCTTCGACCGACTCCGGACGATCCTCGTCGGTCCACTGCTTCAGATCGTTGATCGGGAACCATTTGGCTACCGGAGAGTCAGTGCTGTTTGCCCCCCGCTCGGCGAGCTGTTCGCGCAAAAGCGTGATCGGAACGTCCAACGCCCCGGGTCGGACTGCGATTCGGAATTCGAGCACGCCGGCACCGCGAAGGAGCCGTTTGAGATCCTCGGGATCATCGAGGCCTGTTCGTTCCGCTTCAAACGCGGCATAGGCCGATGCGAGTGTGGCGATCTGGGCGGCGAGATGCGGAAATTCGAGTTCGAGCTCGGCGAAGGCGACGGCCCGATCGCTGGTGGCGGGATCGAGGTTGCCATCCGCATCGCGGAGACGTGGCGTCCCTTCGAGGGCGAGGATGTTGAATAGACGATCGTCTCCGAAGGATTGGGAGAGAATCGTGTTCTGAAGTTCCTCAACCGTGATCTCGGCTCTGGCGATTCGATCGAGCAGTCCGTTGACTCGGATTTCGTCGACCGGATCGCCGGCCTGCGCCTCGGTCAGATCCGCCCGAGCGGCTTTCGCTTGATTCCATGCCGCCTGGAGGCGATCGAGTTCAGCCTTGCGTTTGCTGGTCCCGCCGTACTTCGCGGAGGCATCACCGGCGTCGAGCGCGGCATCCAGCTTGCTCGGACGAATCCGTGATACCGCCAAGAGCGCGTCGAGCGCATCTCGATAGGTCTGCTGCAACGCGCGAACCTGATCGTTGGGAAGCGGCATCACGACTTCGATGCGATCTCGTCCGACCGGTTGCATCCCGATGTCGAGAATGCCCTGCGGATTCACCCGCTGCTTGAGGACATCGATGGTCTGCGCGAGGACTTTGTCAGGCTCGGCCCCCTCGGCGATCTTCACGGAGTAGACCAGGCTGACGCCGCCTTGAAGATCCTTGCCGAGTCGAATCTTCTTCTGTGGCGGATAGACGGACCAGAGACAGACGCCGACGATCAGGCCGATCAGGACGAGCTTGGGAATAATGTTCTTCATGGGCAGGAGTCGAGTGAAACGAGGCGGGCGGAGTCGGGTTCGAGCGAGAAAGGGATCACAAGGATCTTTGGAATCAATGGGATCAATTGATCATGTGTGGCGAGGTCAGGAAGATTCTTCCTCGGGCTCGAGCACCTGCTGGACGGCATCACGAGCGAAGGTCATCCGCGTGTTGCTGCTCTCGTCCACCTTGAGAAGGATCGTGTCAGGCTTGATCTCGACCACGGCGCCGATGACGCCACCGATGGTTCGAACACGATCGTGCTTCTTCACACTGCTGATGAGCGCCTCTCGCTTCTTGCGTTCCTTTCGTTGTCCGAAGACGCTGAAGAGGATCATCACCAAGATGAGCGGGAGGAACATGAACATGAGAAGGCTGCTTCCACCTTCGCCGCCGGCGGCTTCGGTATCTCCACCGGTGGCGCCTTCCGCAGAGGTGGTGCCAGTCCCCTGTCGCCCAAGTGGTGGCGTGGCCTGCCCGAGGGTCAGGAGTGAACCATGTGGGGAGGACAGGGAGACGAAGTTGATCGAGTCGATCATGATTGGGACAGACCTTCCGAGTCGGAATCAGGCCCCGGGCCGTCGCCATTTGACGGCACGCTCGATGGCCCCCCAAGGTCCGGAAATGGACTTTGAGCGGCATCGAGAACCGGCCAGCGGCCGGCGAGCGAAGACCAACAATCATCCCGGATCACGGTCCGAATGTCCAGCAGGAGCCGTTGGAAGTGCCGGAGGTTGTGAAGGCTGCAGAGGATCGGGCCGATCATTTCCTTCGCGAAGAAGCAATGGCGGAGATAGGCCCGGCTGAAACCGCCGGCACAGGCGGGACAGTCGCAAGATGGATCGATGGGTGAAAGGTCCTCCCGAAACCGGGCGTGCCGGAGTCGGAGCGGCCCTGTGGAGGTGAAGACCGACGCCATACGCCCGTTTCGGGTCGGTAGGACGCAATCGAACATGTCCACCCCCGCGGCCACGGCCATGACGATATCCCGCTCGTACCCGACGCCCATGAGGTATCGAGGGCGATCCACGGGAAGCCGCGGCGCTGTGAATTCCACAACTTCTCTGATCTTTTCCGGTCCTTCTCCGACCGCGACGCCCCCGATCGCATATCCGGGAAGGTCAAAACCACAGACCCCCTCGATGGACGCGGCTCGAAGATCCAGATCCGTCCCGCCTTGCACGATGCCAAAAAGCGCCTGCTCGTCCGGACGGGCGTGTGCTTGAATACACCGACCCAGCCAGCGGATCGTCCGTTCGTGCGCCTCTCGGAGTCGTCGCTCCCAGTCACGCGGCGTAGGGAGCTTCGCTCGCGGGCTTCCCGCGCCATGCTTGGCATGAGGCGATGGCGGGCAATCATCGAAGGCCATGATGATGTCCGCTCCGATGGCGTTCTGAACCCGCATCGACGACTCAGGACCGAGATGGACCTTTGCCCCGTCGACGAACGATCGGAAGGAAACGCCGTCTTCATCGATCGCATTCATGTCCGACATCGAGAACGCCTGATATCCCCCGGAGTCGGTGAGTACCGGACCGTCCCATCTCATGAACTGATGGGTGCCTCGGAATCGTTCGAGAAGTTCGATACCCGGGCGGATCATGAGGTGATAGGCGTTGTTGAGAATGATCTCCGCCCCGACGCTTCTCACTTGCTCAGGCAGAACGCCCTTCATCGCGGCGGCGGTCGCGACCGGCATGAACGCCGGCGTGGCGAAGCGGCCATGCGGTGTCTCCACGAAGCCGGCTCGCGCATGATTCGTCGAGCATTCGGACTCGATCGTGAATCGAACGGGGCCGGTCACCGTCGCGAAACCTCACGGAGAACTTTCTTCTCCTTCGATGTCAGGCTCTGGAGCCCGTTCTTGTGGATTTTCGCGAGAATCCGATCGATTTCGGCGTCGGCGACCGTGCTGCCTGCCCCTTGGATCTTGCCCGCGCGGTACGCGGCGCCGCTTCGGCTGGTGGGGTCGTACCTTCCGAGGAAGTCGAAGAACCCGTGAAGCGCCTGCGGATGCCGGATCAACCAGAACCCCGCGATGGCGCCGCCGATATGCGCCGCCTCACCTCCGGCGTTGTCGCGTCCGAAGATCACCGTGAACAAGGCGATTCCGACCATGCCGTACGCCAGCGTCGAGAGCCGCATGGGAATGATGAAGAAGAGGAGCACCCTGGCATTTGGAACCAGGAAGGCCGAGGCAATCACCACGCCAAAAACACCCGCGCTGGCGCCGACCAACGGCGTCCCCGGGTCGTTCATTAACAGGACGGGAAACTCCTTTCCCGTCAACTGAAGTACGGTCCAACCCGTGAAGTTCAGCAGCAAGTAAGACGCAGCGCCGGCCATGCCACAGAGCAGGTAGAAGGCGAGATATCTCTTGCCGCCCAAGAATTGCTCGACGAGGCTGCCGAAGAAATACAGCCCGATCATGTTGAAGAGCAGGTGGGTGAAATTCGCGTGCAGGAACTGGAAGGAGATGAACCTCCAGAATTCGAATCCTCGGAGACCCCAGAAATTGTCGAGCTGCAAGAGCGCCGTGGCAGTGGAGAAGTAGCCGTAGACCCAGATCGGTCCGTTGATCACGACCTCTTCGAGGAGCTGAACTTGGCCCTTTCGGGTGTTCCCATCCTCGTCTCGACTCGTATACGTCCCCATCGCGGGGGCGAATCCGGTGGGTGTCGATTCGAGCACGGGCACGATGTAGGACCCGCGCGGGTTCTTACCGAATCTGAAGGGCACGAGCCCCTTCGAACCATGCACGAAGACTGGCCACTTGCCTTCGGTGAGCTGCATCAGGGTCGGCAGCCGGAGTTTTCCGCGTTCGACGGGGTCCAGGACGGCGTTTTCGGGAAGGTTCGGGGCGACCGATTGTAGTGGCGCCATCGTGGGCGGTAGGAACTGATCAAGCACGAAAACGGCGACGCAGATCGTGATCAACCATCGATTGACCGACCACCCGGCGATTGCTGATCCACGGCCGACCAGCCGGGATGGGCCCCGACCGGTGGACGGTCTTGAATAATCTCGGTCGTAGATTCCCATGGGAGGAGAAGTCTACCGGCCACGGGCACATCGTCGGGGCGTTGAGGCCGAAGTCGACGTTGTTTCCGTCGACATCGTCTCAAGGGGGTGACGTCGAATCATCCCCCGGTGGCTGCGCCCGTCGTCGCTCGGTCGCGTCCGCGAGGTGTTTTCGTTCGTTCGGGTCGAGCGCGGCGATGCCGTGCCGGGCGATCTTCTCCAGAATCCGGTTCAGTGACGCTTCCTCGCTGGCCAGTACTTCGGATCGCTGGAACGCCGCATGCGACTCGGCAGCATCTTGTTCGGCGGCGTCCTGCTGGTCGAGGATGGCATCCAGCCGGATATCGACCACCTGGGCGTCCGCGCCGCCCACGATCTCGCCGAGTTCCCGAAACCGCTGATGCGATCGTTGGAGCAATGCCGCCGAGAGAATGGCGATCAGCACCGGAACGAGGTTGAGACTGAGAATGCCCGCCACCGCCAACAGGATGGCGGTGGCGATTCCGACTCGATGGGCGGTCCGGCGAGACGCCGCTGGTCCCAGCCGCGGTCTCAGAATCGCCTCGAGCATCAACTGGCCTCGGAACGGGGTCACCGGGAGCAGGTTCGCCACGCTCACCAGCGTCGCGGCGATACCGAAGAGGTAGAGGCCTTCCAGCCAGACCGATTCCGCGACGCCCGGCGCATAGATGCCGGAAAAGGTGAACGGGTTGGGAGTCGGGGCAATTCCGGATCCGAGGTAGATCGCGGTGATCGCGAGGACGGCACAGAGCATCGTCACGCCGGGTCCGACCATCGCCGCGATGAGGCTCTTGCGGCAACCGGGGGGCGAGACGCCGTTCTCGAGACCTCCGAGCGGTTGAAGGACGATCTCCGGGAGATCGCCGCCAAGACGTCGAATGACGATCATGGTCGTGACCTCGTGAATGAACACGGCACTACAAAGACCTGCGACGAAGAGGGCCGCGGGAACCGGTCCAAGGAAGAAACTCAGGTCCCCTGCAAACCAACCTGCTCGCACCAGAATGACCACGATGGCGGCCAGCAAAAGGGCATGAACTCGGATCATGGTGCCACCGAGCCGCAGAATCGGCACGGACCAACTAAGCGGATCGCCAAACTTCGGCGCCGCCCGGTGAGTCGGGAACGCCGAGAGTGGTCGTTCATCATCCGGCTTCATCGCGGCCATCGATCACCGTCTCGATCCTTCGCTCGGAAGAGATACCAGGCCGCGATGGTCTTTCCATCATCGATCCGACCTTCGAGAATCGCCCGATCGATCATGTCGGGCGTCATCCGGACCACCTCGATCTCCTCCCCGGGTTCCAGGCGCTGTGGAACTGCGGACAAATCTGTCGCCGCGAAGGCGTGCATTCGTTCGTCGCAAAATCCCGGACTCGTGAAGTAGGCGGCGATCGGATCGATGCGACCCGCGTGCCGACCGATCTCCTCTTCAAGCTCTCGGCCAGCGGCTGCCAGCGGCGACTCTTGCGGTTCGAGTTTGCCCGCACAGAATTCGAGCAACATTCGCCCCACGGCGAGTCGACCGACTTCGACCATCAGAATAGATCCATCCGCCTCGATCGGAATCACCGTGACCGCGCCCGGGTGGCGGACGACGTCCTTGCGAATCCGTCGCCCGTCAACCTCGAAGTCATATTGCTCGACGCGGATCACCGGTCCTTGATGACAGACGACCCCTTTGGTGCCGAGGCCTGATGGGCGTCGGTCCCCGGAAGATCGGATTCCTTGTTCGTCGGGCATTTGCATCCTGTGCTCCAACGGGGATGATATGTCCATGATCGCTGATTCCGAAACCCAACTTCCTCCGATCACCTCGCTTCGGGGTGTTTGGAAGTCCTTTGATGGCCGCCCCGTCCTTCGTGACCTCGATCTGGACGTCGAGACGGGTCAATCCCTGGTCGTCATGGGGACCAGCGGATGCGGCAAGAGCGTGATGCTCAAGCACATCGTCGGCCTGCTCCGTCCCGATGCGGGTGAAGTCTTCTTCAAGGGAGCACGGGTCGATCAACTGAGTGAGCGTCACTTTACGCCGATCCGCCGGCAAATCGGATTCCTCTTTCAAAGTGCCGCGCTATTCGATTCGATGACCGTTCGTGACAACGTGGCCTTCCCGCTCCTTGAGACCGGGCAGGCGGGGCCAGATCTCGAAGACCGAGTACGCCGCACGCTGGATCGAGTCGGTCTCGCGGACAATCTTGATCAGATGCCCTCCGAGCTCTCCGGTGGAATGCGGAAGCGGGTCGGATTGGCCAGGGCGATCGTGCTCGAGCCGGAGATGATCCTCTACGACGAACCCACCACCGGCCTCGACCCGATCCGAGCCAACGTGATCAACGATCTGATCGTCCGCCTTCAACGGGAACTCAACATCACCAGCGTGGTCGTGACCCATGATCTCGATTCGGCCTTCCAGGTCGCCGATCGAATGGTGCTCCTTCATGACGGCCGGGTTCGCCTCGACGCCACCCCGGATGAAATGCGACATTCCGAAGATCCGGTGGTTCGGGCATTCTTGGAAGGGCGTGAGCTCATGCCACACGAGGCAACGCACGAACCTACGCACGAGCACGAGCGGTCAAATCCTGCGAAGATGCCCACATGAAGGATCGATACAGAGATGCCATCATCGGCATCGCGGCCATCGCCGGGGTTTCTGCGTGCATCGCGATGCTTCTCGCATTCGGCTCACTCCGCGAACTCGGTCGTGACGCATACGACGTGACGGTTCGTCTCAATCGCGCCGGTGGTCTTCGATATGGAAGCCAGATCACGCTCGACGGGGTGCCGATCGGCGTGGTTGATGCCGTGGCGCTCGAGCTGGGGGAAGCCAACCCTGTTCGAGTCACCTGTCGACTCGATGAATGGGTTCGGATTCCCGTTGTTCACATGGTCCAGGTCGAAACCGCCCTGATCGGTGGTGGAACGCGACTGTCAGTGCTTTCACTTGATCCCAACGGCGGACGCGCGGTGTTCATGCCGGACGACGTTCCGCCGCTCACGGGTAAGTTCCTGAGTCTGGACGAATCACTGATTCAGGCGCTCGACTCGAAGATGCTTCCAGTGACTGAGAGCTTCAAGGAAGTCGGCGCGCTCGCGGCCGTGTACGGCGATCTTGGCCGACGTCTGAACGAGATGGTCGGCGCGGATCCCGAGGACGAAGAGGGCCTGACGGCTTCGGTAGTACGGATCAACCGGACCCTTGCCGAAGCCGAGCGTGCCTTCAACATTGCCGGAGAATGGCTGGGCGACGAGCAATTGCGGGAAGACGCCAAGCAAGCGGTCTTCAAAGCCAATCTCTTTATCGAACGAGCGGCCGATGCCGCCGTGGCAGCCGGTGAACTTGCGACCGAACTTGGCCGTGAAGCGCCAGCCTTCATGGCGCGACTCGCCATCACCGCCGACGCCGTTGACGCGACGCTGACAGAGGTTCGAAGAGTCATCAGGACGGCCGGCGAGGGCGAAGGCACGGTCGGAAAACTCCTCAACGACCCGGCCCTCTACAACGATCTGGACGATGCGGCTCGCAGGCTCGATGCGACGCTCGCGACGCTCTCCACGCTCATCGATGCGATCAAGGCCGAAGGCGTGAAGGTCGAATTCTGACCGACGCGATGGCCCACCCACCTGGGCCACGTCATGCCGTGTCATGCCGTGTCATGCCGTGTCATGGTGAGGCCGAATCGAGCGAACGCTCAAGACGATCAAAATGTGGATGGGCGACTGGGCCGAATATTGAATCAGCGGCAAGACTAGAAAAGGCGGGGCGTCGATGCATGCTGATGCATGTCGACGCCCCGCCTTGTGTCTGCGTGTGCCTGATCTGCCTGAACTACTTGATCATCCTGATCATGCCTGATCATGCCTGATCATGCCTGATCATGGCGCACGTTCAAGCCAGCGGTTACCAAACCGGGCGCTTGGTCGGTGTCAACCGGCCCTGCCTCGGCCTTGGGTCGGCCCGATCGGTCGAGGGATCATTCGTCGGTGACGATTGAAACTTCGACTCGTCGGCTCTTAGACTTGCTGCCAAGCGGCGAGTCAGGTCCGAAGGTCGCGTAACTGATCTCGTCGGCACTGAATCCCTGCGAGTCGAGATACGCGCCGACGGCGAATGCACGTTCAAACCCGAGGTGATAGTTCGACTTGAATCCCGATTTCTTGATCGGATCGGTGTCGGTAAAACCGGTGACGCGGATCTTCGCACTCGGATACAAGCGCTGGACCTCGTTGGCGATCTTCTTGAGCGTCGACTTGGCGGCGGACTTCAATGAAGTTCGACCGGAATCGAAGAGCACGTCTCCGTCGATTCGGACGATCATCTCGCCCCCGGACTGGAAGACCTCGACACCGGGTCCGAAGTTGCCCACAGCGGGTTGCGCTTGAACATTGGCAGCCTGGTCATTCGCTTCATTCAACTGGAACTCAAGCTGCCGGCTCCGGGCTTGCGCATCGTCCAGATCCTTCTGCGATGTCGTGAGGCTGTCCCGCAGTTCGCGGTTCTCCTGCATCAGCGACTGCTGGTTCATCTTTGCCTTGTTGTCACAACCGCCCATCGCCGTAATGCCTGCGAAGAGGGTGATCAGAAGAAGTCGTCCGTTCATATCGTCGAAGCCTCCGCGTAATTCGTTCGGCATCGAAGCCGAAGGGTCGTCCATGACTCGGGAATCCCGTAAGAGGACTCCCGACGTGCTAGTTCCGCCGGAACACGCCCGATCAAACCACAGATCGGGGCCGGCATGGCGAGTGTATCGCCTACGGTTCATCCGGGCGGATTGAAGAGTGCCCGTTGAAGTTCATCCACAAAGGGCCGAGCGAAGATCACCACCAGGGTCGCCGCTGCCAGATGCGGCCCGTACGGGAGTTCCCGCCCCTGGCGTCGAACCAGCCTTGCGATCAACCGAGAAACGGCGATCCATCCCAAGGCCAGAAACGGGGCCAGGAAGAAGATCCGGATCGGATCCACCCATCCCAAGGCGGCCCCGATGGCCGCGAGAAGATGGACGTCGCCCATCCCCATTGCTTCGCGGCCGAATCCAAGCGTCCCCAGTATCCGGACGCCCCAGACGAGCCCCCCACCCACGAACCACCCCAGTAGCACCGCCCCGAGGATTCCGAGCACGCGGGGTGGTGTGGTCTCGATGGAGATGACCACGGCCAGCCCCCAGCCGATCAAGCCGCCCAACAGGATGGGCAGCAGGAAGGCGAGTTCATGCCGCATTTCCCGGCGGCCATGAGGATATTCCGCCAGAGGGTCATCCTCTTTCACATAGTCGTCGTAATCGGCGAAACTTCGACGAATCTTCCCGGAACGGAGCAGTTGACAGGCCACGATCGTGCCGAGGAGCCCTCCGAGGGTGATCAGGATCGTCGTCCAGTCCGCCAGTGGAAGCGGGAAGAGTGTTGGGTCGCTGATGCGAGTTGGGAGCAGTCCTTGGAGAAGCCATCCCCCCACCGCCACGACGGTCATCGTCGTCGTGATCCCCGCGGGGATCAGGAAGGTCCGGGCGTCTACGAGCGTCGCCGCCACCAGCCCACTCACCAGCGTGACCATCACGAGATATGCGGGCCAGGCACCGGCGAGCTGGGACCGAGTCCACCACGAACCACCGATATCGGTCATCCAGGTGTCGGCGGGAGGCCAGAAGAACGCGAAATACGTGACCGAGAAGAGGATGGCCACCAGCAATTCGATCGACGGGTACTGGATGCTGATGCTCTCACGGCATCGACGGCAGCGTCCTCGGAGCAGAATCCAACCGATGATCGGAAGGTTTTCATGCCAAGACAGCCCCCACCCGCATTTCGGACAGCGACTCGGCGGGCTCACCACGCTTCGACCTTCGGGGAGGCGGTACGCGACGACGTTCAGAAAACTCCCGACACACGCGCCGAAGGCGAAGAGAAAGAACGCCGTCACGATCCGGGGCGACCAGATCAGAACCCACGTCGGGAGATCGGCGATGAGCGGCTCCGGAATCAAGAAGATGACTCCGTGCGTCGACCGCTGCGACCATGCTGGTGAGCGGTTCGACTAGGCATTCGAATTGGCGTCGCCTTCCACGTCGTCGAGGTCGACTTCCGCGATCTCCGCGGCGGCGGCATCGAGGATCGAACGGCATCTCGCCAGCAGGGATCGTCCTCGACCGTAGGCTTCCAGACTCTCCTCGAGCGGGATGTCGCCCTGTTCGAGCCGATCGATGATTGACTCGAGTTCCTCGGCCGCCGCTTCGAATCGAAGCGGTACCTCCGGATCCGATCCTGATTCCGATTTCTTCTTGGTCTTGTTGGTCGCCATGTTTCGGACTCTAGCACGCCGCGTCAGATGACACGGTCGAATCTCTTATCCGGAGTCGGGATCTCCGGAGGGTCGGGTGACCTCCACGGAGGCGTCGAATTCGCCGGAAGCCAGTCTGGTGGTGACGACGTCGCCTTTGGCGAGCCGAGTGGTCGATCGGATCGGCCGGCCTTCCCTGTCAAGAGTCAGCGAGTAGCCTCTGGAAAGGACCTGATCCGGGTTCGTGGAGGCGAGTCGTTGCGACGCGTGGTCGATCCGAGTTTTCGACTCGGCAAGGCGGCCTTGGATCACCCGAGCAAGTCGGTCGGACGCCGCCGCCAAGGTCGTCGCGGCGACCGCCAGTCGACTCCGGGGGGCGACCCGTTCCAAGCCTGTCCCGTGCCGATCGAGCCTCGCCCTCCGAGTCGCAACCTGGCCTTGAATGGCGACCTTCAGACGACCTTCGAGATCATCGAGTCGTCGCTCATGCGGAATGAGAAGTCGGTCCGGCCGACGCAGGACCTCGTGCCGGGATGCGAATTCAAGCCGGGCCGCGGATTCGCCGCATCGGCGTTCGACGAGTAGCCGCATCCTTCCGCCGCGTCCCGCAAGAATGCCACGATGTTCGTTGGCGTCCGGCACCAGGGCCATCGCGGCTTGCGTCGGGGTTGAGGTCCGATGGTCCGCGACCAGATCGGCGATCGTCAGATCAGTTTCATGCCCGATCGCCGATACCAGCGGCACCGGACGTGGCCCCCCCGCCAGATGACGTTCGACGGCGGCCCGACGCGATTCCTGAATCGCATCTGCCACCGCTCGCTCGTTGAAACACCAGAGATCCTCGAGGCTTCCGCCCCCTCTGGTGAGCACGATGGCGTCGACCCCGAGCGACGGCGCGACCGCTCGGGCCTTCCGGATGGCGGCGGCGATCCGCGGCGTCGCCAAGGTGCCCTGGACCGCGACATGGTGCATCAGGATCTCGAGTCCCGGCCACCGCTGCCGCGCCGTCTCTTCAATGTCACGGCGGGCCGCCCCTTCCCGACTCGTGATCATCAGGATCCGTCTCGGAAAGGTGGGCAACGGCAACCTCGCCGAAGGATCGAAGTATCCAGCCGCCTCGAGATCCGACTTGAGTCGCTCGAACCGTCGATGCAGATCCCCTTCACCCTCTTCGCGAAGCTGATGCACGATCAGCGAAAGTCGCCCCCCTTGATCCCAGTATTCAAGCTGGCCCGTGGCGACCATCAGGCTTCCGACCACCGGGGTGGCGGTATCGGGATCGAGTCGGCGTCGCTGTGCGAAGAAAGAGCATTCGATCTTCGCCTTTGAGCCGTCCTTGAGTGAGAAGTACCAGTGATCACCCAGTCTGGCCGACCCCACTTCGCCGATCACCCGGATCTTCCGTCCGCCATCGATGGTGGACAGGGTTCGATTGAGCAGCGCGACGAGCTCGCGAACGGAATAGGGCTTTGGCAAATCCGACTCGTCGCCCGTCGTCCCGGGCGGGCGGTCCCCCGCCTTCGACGTTTCATCACGCTCAGCGTGCACGAAGAGCATCGCATCGGAAAGGGATCGTTTCTTCTCGGAGGGCTTTGGGGCCATCCCCGTATGCTACGACCTGAACTCCCCTTCCACCGGCACCACTCCAGATGACCTCACCGACCCCCTTCCAACCCGACGCAGGCATCGAAGTGGTGCCCGGGGTCGGTCCGCGGCTCGCGGCCGTGCTCGGTCGATTGGACATCGCGACGGTACGAGACCTCCTCGACCACATCCCGATGCGGTATGAACACGAACATGCCGAGGCGACGATCGCCGAAATTGAAGCCTCGCTCCCCGACGAGGAGGGTGCGGCCGCCAACGTCTCGATCCGAGGTGAGATCGCGGCGATCAAAGTTCCGCCCGGCCGACGACCTCGCATCGAGGTGACGTTGGAGGATGAGACCGGAACCGTGCAACTGGTCTGGTTCAACGCGCCCTGGCTTCGCAACAAGTTGCGACCGGGCCTGCGGATCGTCGCCGAGGGTCGAGCGAAGCGGTGGCGAGGCTATCTCCAGATCGGGAACCCGCAGTGGCGGGAAGAGGACGATGTCGACGAGACACCCGCGCGGGACGAGCGTCTCCGGCCGGTATATCCGGCGAGCGAGGACCTTCCGAGCCGGCGCATCGAAGAATTCGTGACGCGGATCCTGACCCCGGCGACCGACGTTCTCGTCGATCCGCTTCCGGAGACGATCCGTCAATCGCGGGTCTTGAACCGACTCGGCGAGGCGTACCGTGGAATTCATCAGCCTGAGAGCCTCCGCGACGCGGCGAACGCGAGACGCCGCCTCGCGTTCGATGAACTTCTCCTTCTCCAACTCGGCGTGATGATGAAACGCCAGCACCTTCGCGAGACGATGAAGGCCGCGCCGCTGCCCATGTCCCCGGAGATTGAGCAACGGATTCTCAGTCGTTTTCCCTTTGAACTGACCCCGGATCAACGGCAAGTCTGCCACGAGATCGGCGCCGATCTCGCCCGTGAAGTTCCGACCAATCGGCTGCTGCAGGGCGATGTCGGCGCGGGAAAGACCGCGGTGGCGGTCCACGCCATGCTCTTGGCGGCCGCCCATGGGCATCAGTCCGCGATCATGGCACCGACTGGCATTCTCGCCGAGCAACACCATGCCTCGATCAGCCGGATGCTCGAGGGTGCGAAAGTCGAAGTCGGCCTGCTGACCGGATCGACGCCCGCTCGAGAGAAACGAGAACTGCTCGCTCGGATCGCCTCCGGTGATGCGAAGCTCCTGATCGGAACCCACGCGCTGCTCTCCGAGGGAACCGTGTTTGATGATCTCGCCCTGGTGATCATCGATGAACAGCATCGATTCGGCGTCGAGCAACGATCGAAGCTTCGCCGCCCCAATGAAGCCGGCCGGGTTCCGCACGTGCTCGTGATGACCGCCACCCCGATCCCTCGAACGCTCTCGCTCACGGTCTTTGGCGACTTAGACGTATCGGTGATCCAACATCTGCCGCCGGGCCGAATTCCAACCGTCACTCGCGTGGTTCCCCCCTCGAAGGCCGCCGACGTCTACGGATACCTCGCCGAACGGGTCGCGTCCGGCGAGCAGGGATTCGTCGTCGTCCCCGCGGTCGAAGAGTCCGAGATGGGGCTCGCCGACGTAGAGAACCACCTGAAGATGCTCGCGGCCGGTCCGCTCTCCGGGGTTCGACTGGGCGCGGTGCACGGGCGAATGAGTCGAGACGAACGCGAGGCGATCATGGATCGATTTCGCGCCCGAGATATCGACGTCCTCGTGGCGACGGTGGTGATCGAAGTCGGGGTGGATGTCCCCAACGCCACCGTGATGGTGGTCGAGCATGCCGAACGCTTTGGCCTCGCCCAGCTTCACCAGTTGCGAGGTCGGGTCGGTCGCGGCGAAAAACGCGGGGTCTGCGCCCTGATCGGTGAACCCACCACCGACGAAGGGCGGCGGCGCCTGGAGGCCATTGGCGGGACCAACGACGGCTTCGAGATCGCCGAACTCGACCTGGGTATTCGGGGGCCCGGCGAACTCTTCGGGGCTCGCCAGTCCGGTCTGCCCCCCTTCCGGGTCGCTGACCTCATCAAGGATCTCGATCTGCTCCGCCTCGCCCGTCAGGATGCATCCGCCTGGATTGAACGGGACCATCGACTGCTGGGGCCGGACGCCGTGGAGATGCGCCGGCTCCTGCTCGATCGTTACGGAGCGACGCTCGGCCTGGGCGACGTGGGTTGATCGGCCCGCGGATTCCCTACGATGCGTCCCTATGAGCATGAATGAAGACATCGCGAAGATCTTCGAGGAGCTGGCGACGCTGCTCGAACTCACGGGTGCCAACGGCTTCCGAGTCAACGCCCACTCGAAGGTCGCCCGCGTGGTGGAAGGCCTCACCTCCGATCTGGGCGAACTGGCTCGGACCGACGACGCCATAAAATCACTGGAAGCGATCGACGGCATCGGAAAGTCGAGCGCTCAGAAGATCGTCGAGTTCGCCGCGCAGGGGACCGTCACGGAGCTGGAGAAGCTCCGCGCATCGGTGCCTGATGGTCTTCGCGAAGTCATGAAGGTACCGGGGCTCGGTCCCAAGACGGTTCGACGTCTTTGGCAGGAGGCGGAGATCGAATCGATCGAGGATCTGGAAGCGGCCATCGACGACGGCCGGCTCGAGGCGCTGCCGCGCATGGGCCGGAAGACCATCGACAACATCCGAGAGTCCATTGATTTCATGAAGACCGCTGGCGATCGGCGACGACTCGGCACCGCCATGCCGATCGCCGAGCGACTTGTGGCGGCGATGCAGGCCATCCCGGGGGTTCGGAAGGTCGCCTACGCCGGCAGCCTGCGGCGTGGCCAGGAAACCATCGGCGATCTCGATCTGCTGGTGACCACCACTGATCCGACGGCCGCGAGCGAGGCCTTCCGCACGCAATCCGGCGTGACCAAGATCCTCGTGGCCGGCGAGACGAAGTCATCGGTCCGACTCGAAGACGGCATCCAGGTTGACCTGCGGGTGGTGCCCGAGGAGGTCTGGGGCGCCGCGCTCATGTACTTCACGGGGAGTAAGGATCACAACGTCGCGCTTCGAGAGCGGGCGATCGGCCGAGGTCTTCGACTCAACGAATACGGCTTGTTTCCAGATGACGGCGAGGATGGACCTCCCCAACAGCGAGGTGTGACCGCCATTGCGTCGGCCACCGAGACCGAGATCTACGAAGCGCTTGATCTGCCTTGGATTCCCCCCGAACTCCGGGTCGATCGCGACGAGTTCGACCTCGAGGTGCCCGACGACCTCATCACCGTGGACGCGATCCATGCCGAACTCCACAGCCACACCACGGCCAGTGACGGACGCCTCACGATCGACGAGCTCGCCGTCGCGGCACGAACCGCGGGGCGAACAATCCTTGCCATCACGGATCACTCACGTTCCAGCGCCCAAGCCAACGGGCTCGACGAAGCCAGACTTCGCCGGCATGTGGAAGCGATTCGAGAAGCCGATGCACGGATCGAGGGGATCCGGCTTCTGGCAGGAAGCGAGGTCGACATCCATGCGGATGGCTCCCTCGACTACGACGACGACGTTCTGGCCTTGCTCGACGTGGTGGTCGCGAGTCCGCATGCCTCGCTCCGGCAGGACCCCGCCGCCGCGACCGCGCGGCTCTGCGCCGCGGCTCGACACCCGCTGGTCTCAATCATCGGGCATCCCACGGGTCGCCTCATCGGAACCCGTAAGGGCCTCGAACCGGACATCGAGAAAGTCATCGCCGCCGCCATCGAGGGTGGGACCGCGCTCGAAATCAACGCGAATCCATATCGACTTGACCTCCGGGACATCCATGTCCGGGCCGCGGTCGACGCGGGGTGCCTCATCGCCATCAACACCGATGCGCACCGCGCCGAACACCTCGCGTTCATCCGATACGGCGTGATGACCGGCCGTCGCGGCCGACTGCGGAACCCAGGCTGCGTGAACACCTGGCCCGACCAACGACTTCTCGACTGGCTCGGACGGAATCGATGACCGCTGGACCATGAGTCCATGAGTCCATGAGTCATGGAATCCATCGATTCCATGACTCGATCCTTCGATGACTCGATGATTCGATGATTCGACCGACGACGCGCCCAAAGTCAGCCGCGGGAGTTCTTCGCGTTTCGAGTGCCCTGTTTCGTGACCTCTGCCTCGCCGCTCCAGGCATCGATGCTCTCGACGGTGTTCACCAGATTCAACTGGAACACGAAACTCGACTGCTTGGTTGATCCTGCGGAAGATCGAATTTCGAGAATCTTGCCGTTGATCACGAAGAACGGCAGCCGCGGAGCGTCGTCGCCGGCCTTGAAATCGCGGTAGTCGGCGACTTCGTTGGCGCGAGTATCACTGCTGGCGAATACGACCTTTCCGGACTGCGTCAGGGCGATCTTGATCTTCTGGGTCAGGAGGTCCGTGTCGATCCGCTGTGCCGTGTCGTTCACCACTCTGGTGACTTCGATCCGCGCGGGCTTCATGGGGGCGGTCTCGAGGGCACCGCTCGCGAAGAGCTGCTGGAGGACCTGATCGGCCGCGTTGGACCAGTCTTGAACATCGATCTGGTCGATCGACACGATCTTGTCCCGGTCATCCGTCACCACTCGGGCGGGCTGATTGCAACCCAAGATCGAAGGGAAGGTGATGGCGGAGAGAATGACGAAGAGAAGAGGCTTGGGATTCATGGTCGGGTTCCAGGCTGGTTCAATTGGCGTTGGTCAGAGTGAGTCGGAAGTCCGCCGCCCTCGGATCGCTGGCGGTTGCGGTCACGGTCGAGAAGGCGCCCGCGGCGACCTGCTCTTGACGATAGCCCGAAACCGGGCTGAAGAGCAATCGGCCCTCTGCATCGAAGAATTCGAACTTGTAGTTGAATCGGGAATTGAAGGGCTGGGTGTTCTCGACCTCGACGTCGACCCGGAGAAGATCATCGCTCACCTTGGTCTCCCGGACCACGCGGACATTCGCATGCGAGGCGAGCCAGCCATCCTTCCGGATCTGCTGGCTACTCGTGACGGTATTGGCGTAGCAGCCGACCAAGAGGACGGACGCAACGAGGAGGGTTCGGGTGATTACTGGTCTCATGGTCGGATTCCTTTCGTGACGAATTCGGGTCAGGCGGCCACGTCGATCGGTGGATCTTCGATGAGCGGATCTGCGATCGGCGGATCTTCGAGCGGCAACAGCCCGTCGAGGGGAAAGACATGGATCGAAGCCGGCCCGCCAGCCCGGAGGCTCCGCAGGACGACCATCGAATTTCGATTCAATGGTACGTCGATCTCGTGGGCTCCCGTGGGACCGGCGAGTCGGATCCGCCCATCCGCCGGCGAGGGGATTCTCGCGACGGCGTAGTAGCGAGGCAGGGTCCGCCAGGTCCGAAGGTCGGCGATCGTCGTGGAATAGCCGTAGACGTTGGTCGCGACCATGCTCGCCAGAAGTGCCCAGCCGCTACCGGAATTCTCCGCGGTGAGGTTGGCGGCGAGCGACGCCGCCGCTTTGGTCAGGGCCGAGGCGATCGCGCGGCCGGTGATCAATGGAAGTTCGACCTGAAACTCGTGGGCGATCACGCTTCCCATGTCGCAAATGATCGCCGTTTGTGCGTTCTCGGTGTCGCTGGCGATCGTCGCATGCGTCGCCGCACCCTCGACCTGTTGCAATTTTGGCAGCGCGATTCCAATGAACGGCATCTGGGGAATGAAGGCGGGGATTCGGAACGAGACCTCTTCCTTCTTCGGGGCAAACCCGCTCTCCAGCAGAAGCCAAACCTGAGGCGGCGACACCACCGACGACTCGACCATCGCCAGGTCAGACTCCACGGCGGGGTTCTCGCCGATCGTCCCGCGAACTCGACGGAGTAGGTCGATGGAGCGATTCTTATCCCCACCGTCAACGCCATCGACGTACAGGAAAATCGCGGTCAGCCAGTCGGTGAAAGGGTTCGTCCAGCCGTCGTAGGGTCGGAAGGTCCCCTCGAGTCCGTCGTAGGTCTCTCCATACTGCGTCTTGAACCCATCGCTTCCTTCGATCTTCGTGAGGTCGCCGTGGTCAGCTTCCATCTCTTGCCGGGCCTTGGCGATCCGGTCGGCAAAACGAGCCTCGGCGTCTTCTTGCGCGAACTGCGCTCGTCTCATTTCGACCCGTGCCGTTTCGAGATCCCCCATCGCCAGCATGTCGAGGGCCCGAAGCGTGGCGCACATCACTCGATCCGAGGAACTCCCGACGTAGTCGAGCGTGCGTTCGTTCACCGCGACCGCGGTGAGGATGTCGATGAAGGTCGGATCGTCGGGGTCCGATCCCCGTGTCATCGCCCCCCAGGCCCGACCGAGACTCTCGTCACTCTGCTGGTACTCGCCGGCGATTCGCTCCACCGTGCCGAGTTCGAGGGCGTCGATCACCGTATTTCGATCGGTCCCGTCGGAGGCGACGCGCCGCGCTGCCACAGCCGCCTCGCTCCACTGGCCGGCTTCGAGCGCCGAGAGATATCCCTCGGCGCGATCGTTGTGGTTCGCACAGCCGATCCCTCCGAGTGATACCCCGACGAGCATCATGCTCGCGAAGAATCGTCTCTCTGGGTAAATCACCAACGATTCCAGAAGGAATTCTGTCGTTCAATCACCGGCGCCTCGTCGGTGTCGACCTTGATGTCCTGCCGTTCTTGACGATCGATCCGGAATCCGCTCTGTCGTAGGAATTGTGCAAATCCGTTGATCCGCTCGACTTCGGCGGTGGTGAGCGCCGCGTCCTGCTTGAGTCCCTGGAAGATCGCCGCGTTTTCCAACCAGCGTGCACGCTCGGCCTTGGTCAGCTGAAGTCCGACCGAGATCCGTTGTGGTGCATCGGCGGTGCCGCCGAGTACGCGGATCTCCCGAGTCCAAGTTTCCGCGCCGGTTCGAGTGACCGTGAGGCGATGCGGCCCGCGATCGACCTCGACGCCGCATGGCGTGGTGCAGATCACGAACCCATCGAGCGCGATCTCCGCTCCCCCGGCGAGCACGGGGAGGCTCTCACCGGAAATGCCCCATCCACCGTCGGGATTCTGGACGATCTCCGGAACCGAGAGTCCGTCGAGAATGGCGTCGACCTGGAGATATCCCGCAACCGCCGGAGTCGTCACGCCGGAGAGCGTTGCCGCATCTGCTTGAAGTTGGTCGGCGATCATCTTTGCCGCATCCGAATAAAGACGACCTGCCAGAGATTCGTCGACCTGGACCGTCGCTGAGCCACCGCCATCAGAAGCCATCGAGCCTACCCGGACGACGAAGTAGTCTCCGGCCTCTGCCGCGCCCGTTCCAGTCTCGAGAAGTCTCCAACCTCCCCGGAGCGTCGTCTCCTGCATGCTGGTTCGATTGCCCGATACTTCGACCCGGCGAATCGACTGGTCCACGGTCGCGAGATCGATGATGAGCACCGAGCGTGCGCCGATCGCCGCCGCGAGCCGTGCGATCGAGGCGTCGCCTTCGAGCGCTCGATCGGCATCCCCAGGTCGCATCGCGCGGATCACATCCGCGGGATCAACCGCTCGGAGCCCGATCCCGGAGACTGCACCGCCGACGTTTGCCGCCAGCGCCTTTGCCGCATTTTCCGGGAGACCCGGAACGTTCCCTTGCACCACCACCGCGACGGGGCCGAGCGCCGCAAGTGTCTCTTTGGGCGTCTTGGGTGCCTCTTTGGGCGCCTTGGAGGAGTTTTCTGGCCTCGCCTCGGGTGCGGCGGTCGGCGATGCAACT
>JAPKCC010000171.1 GCA_028823105.1 Phycisphaerales bacterium
TTCCGGGGACCGATCGGGACACGTAGCAACCCGCCTTATCGTGCATTTTCTCCCACGCGACATACCGTCCACAATCGAAGGGACGACCGGCGATTCGGGTGAACGTGACTGCTTTGGTTTGCGTGAACTTCTTTCCTTCACGTAGGGGCGACCGCGTTAGCGCGTCGACCACTGTTCTTATTCTGTTGGTATGCACCCAGACGCATTAGTCCATATGCACAGCTGTGCATTAGTCGTAGCGGTGCACTAATGCACCCAGACGCATTAGTCAGGCGGTCGGGACGGCCATTCGGCCGGCGGTTTGATTCGAAACTCGCCAGCCTTACGGCTTCCTTTGTGGCCACGTCGGACGACTTCGAGCACACCCCAGCCGACGAGGTGTTCCAACCGTCGGGATACGGTCGTCTGATGGCACCCAACCGCGTTCGCAATGCGCGTCTGTCCTGGCCACGCCTTGCCGTTCGCGTCGGCGTATCGAAACAGAACGATGAGCACGAGACGTTCACCGTCTGGCATCCAGCCGAGACGGTCTACGATCGCATTGAGGAGACTCCAGCGGTCGCCGTGGCCTCGATTGCCTCGAACGCCGCGGCGCGGTGTGTGGCCTTTGTGCGACGCCGGTGCCGGCGATTGTTTCGGGGGAATCCCCACGGCTCGACCGACCGTCCCCCCGGACTGTTGCATCATCATGCCGACGGGTCCAACGGGAGCGGCCCGAGCTGGAGTGCGACGTCGAACCGCAACGGCCGCGGCTCGCCTTCGCGTTGCTTTAGGCAGGCGTACTTCACGGAGACACGCTTTGATGGCGAGCCATCGGCCGTCGGATCGATTCCGGCGAGCAATTCGTTGGTCCCATAGACCGTGGTCGCGCCGTACTCAATCGCCGAGGAGCCACGAATCGACCCGAGCGACACGGTGTCCCGGCCGACGCGATTCAACGCGGCGGCGGCCACGACCGTCGCTCCCTGCTGCGTGAGGGCCAACAGTGACCGCATCGCCGCGTCGAGCTCGTCCACGCGGCCAGAGCCGGCGTGATCGGGATCGGGCTGGATGAGCTGGAGATAGTCCACGAACACAATGTCCGCGGTCTCGGCGGCTTTGGCGATCCCGCCGAGCGTGATCGGCGCACGTCCTAGCACGAGCCGATCGCCGAGATCATGCACCCGTGCGACGGCCGCGGCGACACGTTCCGCGACTCGCCCCACGCGCGGTTCGGCGACGACCGCCGGCGAAACCTCCGCGGCCATTGCCACGATCCGCCGGACCAGGGCTGGCCGGGTCATCTCGCCGGCGAGGTAGTGCACGCGATAGCCGTTCTGGGCGAGGTGCCATCCGAGGTTGAGCATCAAGGCCGTCTTGAAGCATCGCGGTGGAGCCGCCAGGACGGTGAGTGTTCCGCGTTCAATGCCCCCGAAGGGCTGCACATCGTCGTACCACGCCACGCCCGTCCGAATGACCTCGGGCGGTCGTCTCCACGCTGGATCGTCGAGCACCTCCGCAATGGTCAGGACCGGCTGTCGCCGACGAACGGACCACACGGCCTCGGCCCCGATTGCCTGGAACGCCTGGCTTGCCGCGTCTTCGTCGCCGTCGTGCACCTCAGCGATCCACTCGACGACGTCATCGCCGGACCGTGGCCGCAGCCCGGGTAGTCGCAGGATGACCACATCGCGGCTCGGGGCCGCCAGCAGGTCGGTGACGGCCTCCGCATATGCCTCGCCGGCGTCGTCTGCGTCAGGTATCACAATGACCTCGGAGGCAGTCAGTGTGGACCAGTCGGCGCGGCCGGCAGCTTTCGAGCCGCCCGCCGATGTCACCGCCGGAAATCCCAGCGCGTGCAGTCGCTCCGCGGCCTTCTCCCCTTCGACCACGAACACGCGGTCTTCGCCGGCGATCCGTTCCAGCCCGTAGAGCGGACGGACCGGCGGGTAGGTCTGTCGCCACCCATCACCGACGCGGAACGCCGGCCGGATCGTCTTTCCGTTCGGCGTCTCCCAGCGAAAGACAACGCCGAGCACCTCGCCCGCAGGATCGCGATACGTCCACGATGCGGATGGTTCGCCGAGACTCCCGACGTAGGCGGCTCGGACGTCATCAAGGGACACGAACGCCCGCGGCGTCGGCTCGTCGCGTGGCGGCTTGTGAAAGGCCTGTGAAGCGAGTGTGCCGCGTCGGGCGTCCTCGGCCGGCGTCACGTATAGGTCGGACAACTCGAGCCCCAGTGCGGCCAGTACGGCTTCGACGCCACATCCAGCGAAGCAATTTAAGAGGACTCGGCCGTCATCGCCGACCGAAACGGACAGGGACGGGTTCTTGTCTTCGTGCGCGGGGCAACATGCCTTCCAGGAGCGATCCCCGGTCGGCGTCAAACGGCGCAGTTTCGACGAGACAAGATCGATGGGATCAGTCATGGCATCGCCCTCCAATCATGTAGTGCCATCGGAGCGCGAAGCGAGTCCATCGGTAGTGGCGTTGAAGCAGACCTGCGTCGGACTCGCCGGATTTGATCGCGACGTCCATCGCAACTTGATCGATCAGTTCGGCGATGCGTTCGGGGATTGATATGGTAAAATTGTGGTCAACATCCTTCTTCCGGGGACGTCGGCCCACGTGGTCGGCGTTTTCGTTTTGGTTCATCAGTTCACGCCCTCCGTATTGATGCCTACGGAGCGAAGGCGGGCAGCGGCGGCGATTCCAGCTGCCGGATGGGAAGGTTTCAGACCCGTCGTGGGTTGTATTGGCCTGGGTCTCAGGTGCTCTCGGAGTGACTCGGCTTCAATGAGAACCCGGCCG
>JAPKCC010000172.1 GCA_028823105.1 Phycisphaerales bacterium
AAATTCTACGTTTCCTCCTCCACGCTCGGGAGCGTCATCCCAAAGGCTCAACTCCCGGTCGAGGGCGGCGACGTCGCGGGGGCGATACTCGGAGACGGCGTGGCGGCCGAACCGGTATCGAGCGACTCCTTGACCTCGTCGACGATCTCGGGGACGACGCTCTGCACGCCACTTCCCAACGATTGCTGGAATCCCGTGAGCATCATGTCCGACGCGATCGCGACAAGAATGAGACCCATGAAACGCAGGATGATCTGCTGGGCGCCCGCGGTGAGAAATCGTCCGATGAAGCCGCTCATGGCGAAACAGGCACCCATGATCAAGGTGAGCGCCGCGGTTCCGGCAGCAACACTCACGCTCCCCATGAAGGTCGGATACGCCGCCGCGACCGTGATGACGGTGGCGATCGAGCCGGGCCCGCCGAGAATCGGCATGCAGAGTGGGACGACGAGCGTACTGTTGACCTCCGCTTCCTCCTGCTTGAGGTTCGCGATCTGTTCATCGCCGGCGGCGGTTCGGTGAGTCGAATTCTCACCGCCTTGGAGCATCTTGAATCCAATTCCCAGCACGATGAGCCCGCCTGCGAGCTGAAACGCCGGCAAGGAGATCCCGAATGCGCTCAGCACCGCGGTACCGCCGAAGACGGCTCCGATCAGGATGATCAATACGACGATCGTCACCTTGACCGCGGCCTTCATCTTGAACGCGGCCGGAAGATCTCCGGTCATCGAAATGAAGATCCCCGTGTTGCCGATGGGGTTCATCATGGCGAAGAGGGCAAGGAACGCTTTGGCGAAGGCTGCATAATCCATGCTCGGATGATCGCTCATTCGGGAGCGACTCACAACCCCAGCCCAGACATCGTCTGGATGAGCGTCAATAGCCCCCCCGAATCCACGGTGAACCAAGAAGCGATCCGGAGGTTCGCCACTCGATGCGTCTCCGAAGATGTCACCCTGGCGATTGGTGGACGATGCGCGTTCGAAATTGACCTCGACCAGATCCCGACAATCGAGGTTCATCGATCGATGCAGGAATTCTCCGCCTTCCTCGAGCGGTTCAAGGCGGCGAGGACCTCACGGCGGCGATGCGAGCTGGGTACTCACCCCCGTCATCGCTTCGTGATGGTGAAGACTCCGCTCGCCAGATCCTGGACCCCGGCGATTACCTTCAGTTTGCCCTTGGCCACGGCATCCTTAATCACCGTCGATCGCTTCAGGAGTTCGGAGACCCCGATGTTCGCATTGCACTCGGTGGCCTTCGCCAGTGCGTCGGGGTCGGTGGGATCTACAGCGAGCGCACAAGGCGAGACCATCTGATCGATCAGTTGCGGCAGTGATCCCGGCAAGACGCTGGTATCTCCACGGTGCGCGATGGCCGCGCCCACGGCGCCGCACTCACTGTGGCCCATCACCACGATCAGCTTCGTACCGAGGACGGCGACGCCGTACTCGAGACTTGCGATCCCCTCGAGGGTCGCAATGTTGCCGGCGACCGCGCAGACGAAGAGACGGCCGAGTGGTTGGTCGAAGCAGATTTCAGGGGCGACACGGGAATCAGCACATCGGATGATCGCGGCGAACGGGGCCTGGCCGGCAGCCAGTTCAGCCCGGTCGATCTCGATCTTCTGGGACGCCGACTTCTCCTTTACGAATCGCTTATTCCCATCCATGAGCGCCGCGATCGCCTCATCTGGTGTACCTGGTGCAGAGTCGGCCGGAGCACCCACAGGCGCGAAGGCAAGCGACGCGATCGTCGTCGCAAAAACGGCGAGCAGGACTCTGGGGCTCACAGCACCACGGCGGACGGACGAGATTGGCTGATTCAGGGAGTTCATGAGTGAGAAGACCTTTGCGCTTTTTGAAAGTGAGAAATCGAACGGGGGTCCGAATATACACCTCCAGCGGGCAGGGTGAAACCCACCGGCCTTCGCCGCCTCCAGTCACGGAAAACCGCAAAACCGACGTCTGGCCCTGCTTTATCCATCGGATCCCGTCGGAATCCGTCGGATTCCGTCGAATGAACCGGTAAATATCCGGACACCAGAGGAAATGAAGATCGAGCTTCGGTCGAAGGCATGCGGAAGTCTGGCGTCAATCGCGGATAAACCGGCGTCACTGTGGACTTTCACCGCTGGATCCACTATTGTGGACCAATTCGGGTGATGCTGACGATCTAGCGAACGCACCTTCCGACGACCGGTGGCTTTGAGAGGACGTGTTCCACGTCCGGAGACCTTCCGGTTTTTACAAGCCACCGGATGCGCCCCTGACATCCGGAATCCAGAGAATCTACTCATGAGCTTCCACGAAATGAGGCTGTCAGAGCCTATCGTTCGCGCTGTCAGCGACGACGGCTACGAGACACCAACCCCGATCCAGGCCCACGCCATTCCCGAGGCCATGAAGGGCCGAGACGTCCTCGGCTGCGCCCAGACCGGAACCGGAAAGACCTGCGCCTTCGCGCTGCCAATCCTCCACCGCCTTTCGGAGAATGCCCCAGCGGAGGAATCCGAATCGAGAGGCAATCGAAAGAGCCGTCGACAGGGAATGCGCGGCCGACTCCCTCGGGCCCTCGTCCTCTGTCCGACCCGTGAGCTCGCAAACCAGATCTACGAGAGCTTCAATACGTACGGACGCAACCTCCACCTTCGTCACGCCGTGATCTTCGGCGGCGTGAGCCAGGGCAAGCAGGTCAAGGCATTGCGAAATGGCCTCGGTGTCGTCGTGGCGACCCCCGGCCGACTGCTCGACCTCATCAACCAGGGATTCGTCG
>JAPKCC010000173.1 GCA_028823105.1 Phycisphaerales bacterium
AACGGTGAGGGTGGGATTCGAACCCACGGTGACCCGGAGGCCACGCCAGTTTTCAAGACTGGTGCGTTCAACCGCTCCGCCACCTCACCTTGGTGACTCCGGCCCTTTCAGGCCGGAGCGGCATGGTACCGCGGTCCCACGGAATTCGTGCTCGTTGGTCGTCGCTTCTCCGGACGGAGACGGCGATTCGGAGTCTTCGGCAGATGGGCAGACATGGGGCGAGCGTCCGGCCACGCGGCCAGCCACGCGAGGGGACCGCTCATTTCGAGCTCGGCACCGGGCGGAATACGCGGGAGAAGATGCTGATGCACAGGCCTGCGAGCAGCGCGATGATCGGTGGCCCCCAGGCGGCTGCGGGAAGACTGCAGGCGACCACGATGCACGCGACGGCGCCAAGGCCGCTGGCCGTCGCCGCGGAGCGTTGACCATCGCGGAATGACATTCGGGCCGCGGCGAGATTGGTGATCGCGTAGTACGCGAGCACCGCCGCGGCGCTTCCCGACCACGCGGTGAGGATCGACCCGGTGGTGGCGACGATGAGCACGGTGGCGGCCACCACCACAATCGCGATGACCGGCCCACCGTCCCCGACGCGAGCAAGCGAAGGAGGAAGATCATGTCGGCGACCCATCGCCAGGACCACTCGAGACAATCCGAGAATCAGGTTCAGTAGGACGCCTCCCATCGCGGCGCAGGCACCGACCGCGAGTGGAATCACCAGCCACCCGCCACCACCGGCATCCGCGATGGCGATCAGAGGGCCGTCTGCGGCGCTGGCGAGATCGCCGAAGGCAGCGCCGCCCACGACGTTGGTCGCGGCGATTCCGATCAGGAGATACAACCCTGCCGAGACCAGCACCGTGATGACGACCGCGATGGGGATTGACCGGGTGGGATCACGGATCTCCTCGCCGAGGGTGGCGATGCGGCCGTAGCCGGTGAAGGCGACGAAGATGAGCGCCCCGGCGTGAAGAAGATCGATCGAAGTCGGCGTGAGGCGAGGCGATTCGGGCACCGCTTGGATGGCGGGCGTCCCCAGCCCCCAGACAATGAAGCCGAGCAGGGCCGCGATCGCGAGAGACACCATCACGGTGGTGACGAGCAGACTGCACCGCAGTCCGACGGCAGCGATCGCCGCCATCGCGAGGATCGGAAGACCGAGCGCCCAAGTCGGAGGAGACGTCGCCCCCAACGACTCCGCGAGATAGCCGGCGATGCCCATCGAGGCCGTCGCGGCGCTGGCGCTCTTGGCAGTGAGGAACAACCACCCCGCGCCGACGCCGATGCTCGGATGAAGCTCGCGGTATCCGTATTCGTAGGTCCCACCCGACACCGGATGCCTCGCCGCCAGTCGCGCGGAGGAGAGGCCGTTGAGCATCGCCAGGCCACCACCGATCAGCACGGCGATCCAGACCAGGTCGTCGACGATGCCGGCCGCGAGCCCGATCGCGATGAAGGCGCCGGTACCCACCATCGATCCGAGCCCGAGGATGATCGCTCCGGGCAGGCCGATGGTGCGTTTGAGTTTGTTCTCGCCGTTCATGATCATTTTTTGTTGGCATGATCATGATGATCATGATGATCATCATGAACTCCGGAATCGTCGAGCCATCCAGCTGGTCACTCGAGGAGGTCGGCCTTGGCTTCGAGGATGCTCTCCGGATCAAGCAGCTTCGCGACGAGTCCGGTCCAACCCGTTTGATGCATGGCGCCGCAGCCGCGTCCGGTGTCGCCGCAGAAGAACTCGTTGAACGGAAGGAGGTCGTTCCATTCCGGCGTGTTCAAACGAGGGTCGTCGCCGAAGATGGGTCGCTTTCCGTCGGCATCGGGAAGAAACAACGAATTCAGTCGATGCCGGAGGAGATTGGCGCTCTGCAGGATGTTGATCATGTTCCCACTTCCCGTGGGGACCTCCATGCGGAAGTCCTCGCCGTAGTAATGGTGGAACTTCAGCATCGATTCGATCAGGAGGACGTTGAGCGGGAACCAGATCGGTCCACGCCAGTTCGAGTTGCCGCCGAAGAGCCCGGTGTGGCTTTCGGCGGGTTCGTAGTCGACCTGCAGTTGCCGTCCGGCGAGATTCAACTGGAACGGATGTTCGAGGTGTTCACGGCTGACCGAGCGGATCCCGTTGGGCGACAGCATTCGTTCTTCGTCGAAGGCGACCTGAAGGAGGCACTTCATGCGGTGCCCGCGGAGCAGTGAGAGCAACCGCCGTTCGCCGCGTCCGGGCTCGGACCATCGACTGACCAACTTCGCCATCTCGGGCTGTTCCGACAGAGTACGTTCGACGGTCGCCTTGAATTCGGGGAGTTGATCGAGCAATTCCGGCTCGATCGTTTCGACCGCGAGCAGGGGGATGAGTCCGACCAGCGAGAAGATGCGCAGCGGATGGATGTCGCCCTTGGGATCGACCAGGGTGTCGAAGTAGAACTCCGACTGTTCGTCCCAGAGCCCGACGCCGGAATTTGCCACCGAGGTCATCGCCCCGGCGATCTCCAGAAAATGCAGGAAGAACTTGGCCGCGAGATCCTGATACACCGGATCGTGCAGCGAGAGTTCGAGGGCGATCTTCATCATCTTCAACGCGAAGGCGGCGACCCAACTGGTCGCATCGGCCTGCTGGAGCTGCCATCCGTCGGGAAGAGGCGCACTGCGGTCGAACGCGCCAATGTTGTCGAGACCGAGGAAACCGCCGTCGAAGATGTTGTGTCCGTCGGCGTCCT
>JAPKCC010000010.1 GCA_028823105.1 Phycisphaerales bacterium
ATGCGCCGCCGGCCCGAAAGGTACATACCGGTAAGAGAATCTTCGGTCGCTTCGACTTCCGCCGGCGTTCCCTGGGCGACGATTCGACCCCCGTGCTGGCCGGGACCGGGTCCAACGTCGACGACGTGATCGGCTTGTCGGATCACGTCCTCGTCGTGTTCGACCACGAGCACGGTGTTGCCGATGTTGGTGAGATGACGGAGGGTCGCGATCAGACGATCGTTGTCGCGCTGGTGAAGGCCGATGGTCGGTTCGTCGAGGACGTAGCAGACGCCGACCAGTCCGGATCCGACCTGGGTCGCGAGGCGGATTCGCTGTGCCTCGCCACCGGAGAGGGTTCCACTCGCGCGATCGAGCGTGAGGTAGTCGAGGCCGACCGATCGGAGAAAGCCGAGGCGGGATTGGACCTCGCGGAGAATCGGCGTCGCGATCGCCTGACCCTCGGCGTTGAGCTTGAGGTCGTCGAAGAATTCCATCGCACGCTCAATCGTGAGATGGGTCACCTCAGTGATATCCAGGGTTTCCCGGGCGCCGTCCATCTTGACGGCACGAGCCGCGGGTTGAAGGCGACCGCCACCGCAGTCCGGGCATTTGGACGAGGTCATGTAGCCGTGCATCCGCTCGCGGACAAACTGGCTCTCACTGGTCTCGTATCGACGGCGGAGGTTGGGGAGCACGCCCTCGAACTTGAATCCGAGGGAGGCCGATTCAGCGTCGTCCACGCCGTGGAGGAGATGGTGGAACGCCTTTTTCGGCATGGTGGAGACGGCGGCCTTCGGGTCGACGTCAAAGGCTTCGACGAATTTCCGGATCAGACGGCCGTAGTAGATGTTCATCCGGCGGCCGCTCTTCCGCCATGGCTCGATGGCCCCCTCCTTGAGTGACCGCGTTCGATCCGGCACGACGAGCTCTTGGTCGAATTCATTGACCGTTCCAAGTCCGGCGCAGGCAGGACAGGCACCGTGCGGGGAGTTGAAAGAGAAGAGTCGGGGTGCGAGTTCCTCGATTGAGCAATTCGGATGGTCGGGGCAGGCGAAATGTTCACTGAACCGATGCTCGGTCCAGTTGCCATCGGACTCGACGAGCATGAGCAGGGAACCCGAACCGATCTTCAAGGCCGCCTCGACGCTCTCGGCGAAACGCTGGCGTCCTTCGGAGTCGATCTTGATGCGATCCACGACGGCCTCGATGTCATGCATCTCGTAGCGGGCCAGTCCGAGGGGGTTCTCGCCTTCCTCCTTGAGCGACTCCCGGAGATCGACGATCTCGCCGTTGACCCGGGCTCGAACGAATCCCTGTTTCTGGAGTCCTTCGGCGATCTCGCGATGGAATCCCTTCCGCCCCCGGATCACCGGACCACAGATCATCGCACGCGAGCCGGACCATTGATCCAGCAGCATGTCCACGATCTGGCTCGGGCTCGTCGCCGTGATCGCCTGTCCGCAGACTTTTCCCTGGTCGTCTCGATGCCAGCAGGTCGGTCGGCCGGCACGGGCGTAAAGAAGTCGGAGGTAGTCGTAAATCTCGGTGGTGGTGGCGACGGTTGATCGCGGGGTGTGCCCGCCACCGCGTTGTTGAATCGCGATGGTGGGGGGGAGGCCGTCGATTGAATCCAGATCGGGCTTCCGCATCTGATCGAGGAACTGCCGCGCGTAGGCGGAGAGCGACTCCATGTACTTCCGCTGGCCTTCCGCGAAGATCGTGTCAAAGGCGAGGGAACTCTTCCCGGAACCGGACACCCCGGTCATCACCACCAGCTGATCCCGAGGAATACGGAGATCAAGGTCTTTGAGGTTGTGTTCGCGAGCGCCGCGAATCTGGATGAAGCCGGCGGTAGGGGAAGGTGGGACTGGCATGGCGGTTTGGAGTGTACGGGTGCGGGACGTGGGTGCTCGGGAGTGCTGCGGACCTCGGTCCGGAAACATCGCAAGATTCGAATATCGAGCCGCCTTCGACGTCAGAAATCACGAAGATTGCAGAAATATGAAAATGTAGGGGCACAATTGGCGGATTCGGACGAATAGTAGATCACGACTGGCTTACTCGTAGTAGAACGAAGAGTTCACTGGAGATCGCTCGCATGGCCCGATTGGTGACACATCCGAAGTTGCGTGGAACGACGACGACGACGACCGTCCCGCCGGAGAAGTCGTGGATCCGAGTCGACTCCATGAGGGTCCTCCAGAAAGCCTCGACCGGATTTCGACTTCGAGGCACCGCCGTGAAGCCTCGAGCCCCTCGAAACTGACCGCACATTCCAGCTTGAAGCCCCCAGATGCCGCCAAGACCGCGGCGTTTTTCGTTTTTGGACATGCTGATCGATGCGGACCGCCGGTCTTAGGGTCATTTCGACTTCTTGTTCTTCCGACTCTGTTTGCCTCGAGTCTTGCCGGCGCTGGAGCCGGCTTTGCCGGCGGCGGTCCGAGGAGCACCCGCTTCTTCGAGGCTGAGTTCGCCGCCCTCGGGAAGCGCCTTGAGCCGATCCACCCGGTCCCGAAGATCAGCGGCCTTCTCGAATTCCAGCTTCTCGGCGGCCTCCAGCATCGCCGCTTCGAGGATCGAGACGAGTTCATCTCGACCGTAGGTCTCCGCCGATCCATCTGATGCGTCTCCGACCGCCTTTCGTGCCATCCGCGCGGCGGAGAGTTCGCGTTCCATGCCGCGGCGAATGGCCTTCTGAATCGTGGCCGGCGTGATGCCGTGTTTTTTGTTGTGCGCGAGCTGCTTCTCCCGACGTCGTTCCACTTCGTCGATGGCGTCTCGCATCTGGGGGGTGACGGTGTCGGCGAACATGATCGCCTCCGAATTCGCATTACGAGCGGCACGCCCCATGGTCTGGATCAGGCTCGACGTAGACCGGAGAAAACCCTGCTTGTCGGCATCGAGGATGCAGACCAGCGACACCTCGGGGAGGTCCAGACCCTCCCGAAGGAGATTCACGCCGACCAGCACGTCAAAGGTGCCTTCTCGGAGTTCCGCAAGGATCTCAAGTCGTTCGAGGGTGTCGATTTCTGAGTGCAGGTAGCGGACACGGACACCCTGCCGGTCGAGCCAGCCGGTCAGTTCCTCGCAGAGCCGCTTGGTCAACGCGGTCACGAGCACCCGTTCCTTGCGTTCGGCCCGGACCTTGCAGAGTTCAAGCAGATCCTGAACCTGGCCTCGCGCGGGTCGGATCTCGATCGGCGGATCAACCAGGCCAGTGGGGCGGATCACCTGTTCCACGACCACCCCTTCGGTCGATTGGAGTTCGAATTCGCTGGGCGTGGCCGAGACGTAGACGGTCTGGGGTGAGAGATCCTCGAATTCGTCGAACTTGAGCGGCCGGTTGTCCATGGCGCTGGGAAGCCGGAACCCGTGGTCCACCAGGGTCTGCTTCCTGGCCCGGTCGCCGAAGTACATGCCACGGATTTGCGGGAGCGTCACATGGCTCTCGTCGATGAGGACCAGCCAGTCTTCGGTGTCGTCGCCGCCTTCGCCGATCGCGGCGCCGGAGAATCCATGTCGGAAGTAGTCGAGCAGGCAGAACGAACGGACGCCAGGCAGTCGACCATCGAAATGGCGGGCGTAGTTCTCGACCCCCGAGCAGTAGCCGACCTCCTCGATCATCTCGAGGTCGTATCGGGTCCGGCCCAGGAGCCGTTGCGCCTCGAGAAGCTTGCCTTCTCCCTTGAGCGACTCGACCCGTTCAACAAGTTCTGCTCGGATCGAAGCGAGGGCTGCGGCCTTGTGGTCCTCAGGCATGACGTAGTGCACCGCGGGGAACACGAAGACGCGGTCCTCCTCCGCCAACTGCTCCCCGGTGAGCGGGTCGAAGAGCTGGAGTGAATCGACGTCATCGCCGAAGAGATCGATGCGGATTCCGAATTCTTCGTAGGCGGGGTAGACCTCGATGCAGTCGCCTTTTACGCGGTACTGCCCGCGGACCGGGTCCACCTCGTTCCGTACGTACTGCATGTCTGCGAGGGCCAGTAGGAACTTCCGTCGGTCGAGGGATCGTCCTTTCTCGACCATGACGATCTTCTTCGCATACTCGCTGGGCGAGCCGAGTCCGTACAGGCAGGACACGCTCGCGACGATGATCACGTCCCGACGACTGAGCAGGCTGCTCGTCGCGGCGAGTCGGAGGCGATCAAGGTCGTCATTACGGGCCGCATCCTTCTCGATGTAGATGTCCCGGGCCGGAATGTAGGCCTCCGGCTGGTAGTAGTCGTAGTAGGAGACGAAGTAGGAGACCGCATTGTCAGGGAAGAGTTCGCGGAGTTCCTCGAACAACTGAGCGGCCAGGGTCTTGTTGTGGCTCACCAAGAGCGTGGGACGTCCGATGCGTTCGATGACATTGGCCATCGTGAACGTCTTTCCAGTCCCGGTCGCGCCGAGGAGCACCTGTTTCCGGCGGCCGGCTTCAATGCCGGCCACGAGCTGTTCGATGGCCACCGGCTGATCGCCGGTCGGGGAGAACTCGCTCTCGATTCGGAAGGGATTGGACACGACCTGCATGCTAGACCCTTGGCGGGTTCATGTCGTTGCGAGACCGATGGCATCCTAAAAGAGCCGACGGGGGCGACGGCGGATCAACCGCCGCGACCGCTGGCGAGAAGCTCGCGCGGGGATCGTCGTCGCAAGGACATGCTGGCAGGAATCGACGCGAGCAGGGCCGCCATCAGGACGGCGAAGCTCCCGATAAGCGTCGGCAATACTGGAATGGCCAGGGCCAGTTGGAGCCCTGCCAGATCGTGATAGAGCCCGACTCCCATCCAGGCAAGGTGGACGCCGAGTGCGATGCCGACCACGATCGCGGCCAGCGACGCCGCGGTGATTTCCGCCAGAACCAGCCGTGGAGCGACGTTCGGACCGCCACCCACCGACCGGATCACTCCGAACTCGAAGCCTCTGGCGGTGATTCCCGCCGCAACCACGTTGCCAACGCCGAGGCAGGCCAGAAGAAGGGCTGCGATCGCGATCGAGGCCATCACGGTCAGGATCCGACTGCCGATGTCCTCGACGAGCAACTTGATGTTGCGGCCACTGGCGAAGACAGCGCCTGGGATCTTGTCGCGGAGTTCCTTCGCGAGCAATTCTTCCGCCGCATCGGCGGCGGCGGGGTCGGCGGGGAGGTCGAGGTCCATCTGCATGATGAAGGCCTCGCGGGTTCCGTATTTCTCGGCGACCGTGTCGAAGTCCATGAAGACGCAGCTGACCGCGTGTTCCATGTAGACATTCCGAACCCCGAAGATGCCGGTGGCCATGTCCAGGCCGGCCGCCCCGACCACGCCCACGATCTTGAACGTGCTCTCATCTCCCTCCGCACCGAGGGAAATTGAATCGCCGACGCCGAGGCCGCGAGCGATGAGGAATTCCTTGGCGACCAGCACCGAATCACCCGCTTCGAGCTGTGGAATGGCGGTGCGCGGATCGCCTTGGATCCAGTCGAGTCGGTTCAGGGACAGGAACTCGCGTGGATTGAATCCGACGCACACCACGTTGGGTGATGACAGGTCGCCGGTTCCCAGTCGCTGATCGACCGCGACTCGAAGCGGGAGGTAGCCGATCGGGCTCGCAAAGGCGACTCCCGGCATCTTGCTGATCAGGTCTTGCTCGACGCTGCCGATGCCCCCGGTCTTCATGACGAACGCGTCGGCGAATCGGACCCGCTCGCGGAAATCGTTGACGATGGCGAGTCCGTTGCTCCAAGTGGAGACGAGCACCGAGAGTCCGACCATCAACGCGCCGGCGGTCAATCCAAGCCGGAACGAGCCACTTCGAAGATTGCCGGTCACCAGAGGGCGAGGAAGTCGCCAGAGCGCTGCCAGGCCCGGGCCGAGAAGGCGGGCGATGATCACGAACACCGGCACGGCCAACAGGAAGTACCCGAGGTGAAGGACCGGAAGCCCGAGGAAGGCGTAGAGCGTGAATCGCAGGTCGGGATCCGGAACGGCAAGAAGAATGAGCTGAAAGCCGATCAATGCCAGGCCGATGCCCCCGCATGCGACGATCGCGAAGGTTCGAATGGGACGGGCTCGATTGGCCAATGCCTCGAGCGGACTGGTTGACGCGGCCCGCCACGCCGGCCATGCGGCACCGAGGAGGCCCGCGCCGGTCGCTCCGAGAAACGCGAGCAGGATGCCTTCGGACGGAATGGCGAGTCCGCCGGGGAGCAGGGGGCTGAACCACCACGCCAGGATCGCGGCGAGTCCGACGCCGAGCGGTGGTCCAAGGATTCCCCCGCCACCTCCGATGACCAGCCCGACGAATGCCTGGGAACCGGCGAGTTGCGACCGGCTCGCACCGATGCACCGGAGCATGGCGAGTTGTCTGATCTGCTCGCCGATCGCGGTGGTCATTCCGATCGCGACGATGAATGCACACGCGAGGAAGGCGACGATGGTTCCGGTTCGGAAGCCCACGCGGCTCGCCCGGACCTGTCGGTCGTAGCCGGCTCGAGCCCGTTCGGCCGATTCCAGACGGAGTGGAGGTTCGAGCCGATCCTCGAACCGCTCGACCCATGCCAATACGTCGGTGCCCTTCGCCAGCACGATCGAGATCACTGCGGCCTCGCCGCGTCGTCCGGTCGCCTCTTCGATCACCGAACGATCGACCTGAACCCGGGGCTTCTGCAGCGCGCCGAGTTCGGGACGATCTCTGATTCCAACCACCGTGAGATCGATCGTCGGTCCGAAACGTTCGACCCGCACCACGTCGCCGAGGCCGTACTGGAGTCTTCGCGCGGTCAGCGGATCGAGCAGGATCTCCGCCGGGTCGGTCGGAAAACGGCCTTCGAGCAGATCGTATTGGTCGAAGGCGCCGTTGCGGGCAACGTCGATCCCCCGTGCTTGGACGGTCAGTCGGAGTCGACGTCCATCCTCGTCACGGCGATCATCGCTCCGGGCGAGGGTCAGGCCGCCTTCGATTCTGGCGGCGGCTTCCGTAACATCGGGCCAGGTTTGCACCACATCCGCGAGGCTTGCGTCGAAAGGCGAGCCATATCGGTGCACCACGCGAGCGTCCACCGCACCGATCGCTCTGGAGATCCGATGTTCGATGCTCGCCTGCACCGTACGCATACCGGTCGCGACCGCAGCCACCAGCGCGGATGCCATGGCGACCGCGACCACCAGTAGTGCGGTTCGGACCTTATGCCCGAACAGGACGTGTTGCGCGATGTGCCAGCTCGGCTTCATCCATTCCTTCCGTCTGGAAGTCGTCGGCGACTCTTCCGTCCTGCAGAACGATCACGCGACGGCAGTGGGTCGCCGCAGCAGGTTCATGCGTGACCATCACGATGAGGACGCGCCGTGACGTGCCTAGTTCGTCGAGGAGTCGCCAGAGGCGATCGCTCGCCGCGCTGTCCAAGGCACCGGTCGGCTCATCGGCGAGAAGAACTGGCGGAGAGAAGAGCAACGCTCTCGCGATCGCCACCCGCTGTTGCTCGCCACCGGAGAGCGCGTCGGGTCGGTGGTTCATCCGATCACTGAGTCCGAGTTCTTCGAGGAGCGAACGCGCTCGATCATCGATCTCCCCGGGACTTTGGCCGTCGAGGACCCCAGGAAGCGCGACGTTCTGCAACGCGGTCATCGAGGCAAGCAGGTTGAACTGCTGAAAGACGATGCCGAGTCCTCGTCTTCTAAATTTGGTCAGGTCCCGCTCGCTCATCGCGTCGATTCGGGAATCTCCAACCCGGATCGTGCCCTCGTCCGGTCGATCCAGACCGCCGAGAAGATGAAGGAGGGTCGATTTCCCGCTGCCGCTCGGCCCCATGATGGCGCAGAGTCCGGGTTCGTGGAGGTCGAGATCGATTCCGCGAACGGCGTCCACCCGGCGTTCGCCCAGTACGAACGACTTGCGGAGCCCACGGATCTCGATCCCGCTGAATTCCGAGGTCGTCTTCATGGGGGGGGATTGGGTCACGGATGGTGTCTTCGTCGAACGTTCGATCTGGATGCGATCCGGTCGCCATCGCGACCGATCAACGATGACTCGCCTCGATCAGTCGTTCATCTGGTCGTACGCCGCTGCATCCATCAGGCCTTCGAGCGGACTGGTATCCGCGGTCTTGATGCGGACCAGCCATCCCTCGCCAAAGGGGTCGCTGTTTACCAGCGAGGGATCGTCCACCACGGCGGCGTTGGCCTCGGCAACTTCACCCGCGACGGCGGTGTACACGTCGCTGGTGGTCTTCACGGATTCCACTTCACCCGCCGAGTCGCCGGCCGCAAGCGTCTTACCGGCGGTCTTCATCTCGACGTACGTGATGTCGGTGAGGGCATCCGTGGCGTGCGTCGTGATTCCGATCGTGACCAGATCACCCTCGACGAGGAACCATTCGTGGGATTCGGAGTAACGTCGATCGGCGGGGCTGGACATGGGGGTGGATCCGGGATCTTGGAATGGATAAAAGCATGGAACGAGCGGAGCGGAAGCGGTCGAAATCGTTCGTGACCCTTTTCGGCTGACGGCGGATCATACCGATCTCGGGAGGGATGGCGCTTCCACGGGGACGCTCGAAGAAGGCGGTGCCGAGGGTAGGTACTTACCCCATTCGTCCATCACGACTGGAACAGGCCCTTCCGGTCGGACGAATAGCCGGGTACGGTCCCTGATTGCCCGGGTTCAGATTCCCGTGGCAACTCTTCCACTTGTATCTTTCTCCCCTCTGGCAAGTGCCGGTCTTCATGGCCGGCACTTGCTTTCTTGCGGCTTGGACCCGGCGTTCTTCGGGAATTCGGATCGCCGTCGCCGACACCCCGATCTCGGCCGCCTTCCCCCTGCCGCCGGTCGGAGAGGGCTGCTTCGCTACACTTCGAACTCTTCTATGTCCCTGAAGGTCCCTCGGAGGTCCGGTTCTTGGCCCAGATGCAACTGCTTGTGACGGTCTCCGCGGCCGCTTTTCGAGGACGGCTGGAGTCGTCCGAAGACTCGCTCGACCTCGTCGATATGCCCACTCTCGCGGTCAATGAGCTCGGCGTTCGCGGGATTTCGATCCCGGCGTCTCTGCTCTCCGGCCGTGATTCGTCCGCTCTGGAACGAATTCGGGACGAAGCAGATCGGGCCCGATGCCCGACCCTGCTCCTCTACGAAGAGACACCCTTTGACGTGGGAAGTGCCGATCCTGACGTCCGGGCTGCGGCGTCTGAGCGAATCGGCCGACTCGCTCGAGCAGCAAGCATGCTTGGCTGCGCGAATCTCGGCATCGCCTGCAGCGGGGTCGACCAGGGGGATTGTTTCGATCTCGCCGCGGCGACTCTTCGGGAGATCATGAAACGCATCGATCGTCAGGAGGTCAACCTCCTCATCCAGTCGACGCGGGGAATCACTGAGAAACCGGATCGACTCACCGAGCTCATCAAGAAAATCGGCGGATTTCGTATCGGCTCGCTGCCGGACTTCCGCATCGCCCACGACTCAGGTGATTTCACTGGCGATCTTCGCCGGTTGGCGCCGTATGCCGGGACCATCATCGCGACGGTCGGCGGTGGCAAGCTCGGAGGGAAGCCGGCGACGGGGCCCAAGGACAAGTCGCCGTACGACATCGTCGAAGGCCTCAAAGCGGTTCTCGCCGTGGGATATCAACATGCGATATCCCTCAACCATGCGGGTGGGAAGCACGCCACGAAGGCGATCATCGAAGCTCGTGAACTGCTTGAGAAGGGGCTGGAATCCCACGCGGAGGGCGAATGAGAGCCATGGCGGCGTCATCAAACGAACCCATCGAGTCCATGGGGGAGCCGAATCGAGTTCTCTCGGGGCGGTTGATCGTGACCATCGACGGGCCGGCAGGAACCGGAAAATCAAGCGTAGCCCGAGATGTCGCGAAGAGGCTGGTCCTGACGGTGTTAGATACGGGGGCCATGTATCGGGCTGCCGCGCTACTCACCCTTCGTCTGGGAATCACCCCGACCGACGGTGCCGGGATCGCCAAAGCGCTCGGAACTCATCACATCGAGATGGACTTCGACGCCGAGACTCCGAACGTTCTGTTGGATGGAAGTGATCCTGGGGAAGAGATCCGGGGACGTGAGGTCGAGTCGATCGTCTCCTTGGTCGCGGCCCATCCCCAAGTGCGGAATCGGCTCGTGGCGGTCCAGCGTGCGGTCGCAGCGTCGCATTCGAGGTTGGTGACCGAAGGTCGAGACCAGGGCTCCGTCGTCTTCCCAGATGCGGATGCCAGGTTCTACCTGAATGCATCCAGTCAAGTCCGCGCCAACCGCCGCGTCAAGCAGCTTCGGAAGAAGGGCCACGAGGTCGATGTGGAATCGGTGCTTGAGGGCATCGAGGCGCGGGACCGGCTCGACGCTGGTCGCGCCGATGGGCCGCTGATTCGCCCGGACGGGGCGATTGAAATTGAGACTGACCAACTGCAGCTCTCAGAAGTGGTCGATCGCATCGTGGAGGCGGTTCGCAAGACGGGCCGTGATTCATGAGGCGTTTCCAATTTCGGAGACGCGCCCCGGGCCGACCGCCGATGGCCACGTTCTGGTGGGATATCTGCCAGTCGATGAGCGAGATGTTCCTTCGGCTGGCCTTCGGACTTCGGGTGACCGGGCGAGACCGAATACCCCGCGAGGGGCCGTTGCTCTATCTCTCGAATCATCAGTCCTTCGTCGATCCGGCGATCAACGGGGCATTGATCAACGACCGCCCGTTTCGCCCTTTTGCTCGGGAGACGCTCTTCAAGGGGCCGTTCGGCTGGTTGATCCATTCGCTTGGAGCGCTTCCGGTCTCCGGTGGGGGGGCGGACAAGGCGGTGATGCGGGCGGCGATCTCCGAATTGCAGTCGGGTCGCTGTGTGTTGATCTATCCCGAAGGAACCAGAACGCCGGACGGAACGGTCAAGCCCTTCAAGTCCGGCGTCGCGTTGCTGCTCAAGCGGGCGGACGCCATGGTGATTCCGATCGGCATCGACGGGGCGTTCGACGCGTGGCCGAGAAACAGGTCCCGGCCTCGATGGCGTCGAGCAATCGAATGCGAAGCCGGAGACCCGATCGCGTCCGCTGAGTTACTCGCAGATGGCGTTCCTACGGCGATGAAGCGGCTGGAGAAGGAAGTCGAGGTACTTCGTCTTCGATGCCGGGCCCGACTTCGAGCGAGATTTGGCCCGGAGTATCCGGCCGCCGGACCGGGTGATCAATCGCGTTCGGAGTCTGCGACGTGAGCCCGCGGAGCGAGTCGCCCGAGGAGCCGAGAGCCGCCGCACGCGAAGTCGCCGAGGTTCTTCTGGAGCATGGGCACGAGACATACTTCGCCGGTGGGTGCGTCCGCGATCGTCTGCTCGGTCTTGAGCCGACGGACATCGACGTGGCGACCGAGGCGGTTCCGGATCGGGTTCTCGAGTTGTTTCCGGGCGCTCGAGGCGTCGGGGCGAGTTTCGGAGTCATGCTCGTACCTCGTCGGGGTCGGATGATCGAGGTCGCGACGTTCCGGTCGGACTTCGCATACGAGGACGGTCGCCGCCCTGGCCGCGTGAGTTTCGGCTCGGCGGAGGCCGATGCCCTGCGACGGGATTTCACCATCAACGGGATCTTCGAGCATCCGGTTACCGGCGCGATCATCGACTTCGTCGGCGGTCAGGACGATCTCGACCGGAGGGTGTTGCGGGCGATCGGCGAACCGGAAGACCGGTTCGAGGAGGATCGGCTTCGAATGCTGCGGGGGATTCGGTTCGCCGCGAGATTCGATCTCACGATCGATCCCGCCACCGAAGCCGCGATCACCGCTCGAGCGGATCGCCTTGCCGGGGTAAGCCGCGAACGGGTCGGCCACGAATTGCGACGAATGCTTGTGGATCCGGGCCGCGTGAGAGCTGCCCGGTTGGCGGAGTCGACGGGGCTCGATGGTACGATTCTTGGGAGTTCCCGGCCGGGGCCGGCGACCTTTGATCGTCTCTCGGGGCTTCCTCCCGAAGTGGCTTGGATCGATGCCCTCGTGGCGTGGGAGTTGGATCGATCTTCGGCCGCCGACATGACCGACATGGCAGATCGTGTCACCGCCCATCTGGTTCTCTCGAACGAGGAACGGTTGGAGGTCACGGAGTTGGTCGCGACGCGCCGGAAGTTGTTGCACGAATGGAAGAACCTCGCCGTCGCCGGTCGCAAGCGACTGGCGTCGACGAATCTGTTCGATCGGACGTTGAGCCTGGTGAGGCTCGAAGCCCCCGACCTCGCGATCGGAGTCGGCGCTGCGGTCGTGGAACTCCGGAAGACGGGCCTCGATCCTCCGCCATTGCTCCGCGGTGACGATCTGATCGACGCGGGGATCTCACCCGGACCCGCGTTCGGGCAGGTCCTTTTTTCGGTGTACGATGCACAACTTGAAGGTCAAATCCACACCCAGGAAGAAGCGATGGAGTTCGCTCGAAGAGCCCTGAATCCTGATTCTGGGGATCTGAACGCCGATTGACCCGCCCTCGGCGCGTGGGATGCGAAGCGTACGAATATATTCGTAGGCAAGGGAACAATTGAAGGCTACGAGGTATCTACTTGATATCCTCAACTTTGCGGGATTCACTTCTCCTGCAATCAAGAATCGACTTTCTCGTTCCCGAGGCAGTCTCATCCGGAGTTCAACATGATCCACATACCCCTGAAGAAGATGTCCATGTCCTTGCTCGGCCTTGCAATGGCAGGTCTCACCGTCTCTCTCACGGGGGTGGCCAACGCTACCGACAACCGGGTTCCGGTTGTCTACGTCGTGCCGATGAGCGGTCAGATGGGAACGGATATTCATCCCTCGATTTATGACGAGGTGATCAAGGACGCGTTGAAGGTTCAGCCTGACGTGATCGTCTATCAACTCAAGTCTGCGGACATCGACAACAATTTCTATCTCGCCGGAAACGATGATCGTCGCGAGTTCGGAATGGCAAAGATGGGGGAGTATCGAGAGCTCGTCCGGGCGTTGCACCAGAAGCTCGATGCCCGACAGGTCATGTGGGTCGAGGATTCGGTCGGTTTGGGAAGCCTCCTCGCATTGTCCTGGCCAGAAATGTACATGTCCGAAGGAGCCCGTCTCTGGGGCCTTGCTCGCGTCTCAATGATGGCCGCAGGTTGGAGTGATCCCGACGTGGCATCGAAGATGCTCAACGCGTGGGTCGGCATGGGCAACGGGTTCCTCCAGCTCGGTGGTTATGACCTGGAGATCGGTTGGGCGATGATGCGTCCCGAGTACACGCTGAGTGCGAGTTTCAAGGGACGCGAAGTGACCTGGACCAACAACACCGGCGGACAGTGGGTCGTCGATTCGAACAAGGAGGGCGTCGCGAACTTCAGTGCGAGTCTTGCCGAAGACATGGGCCTTTCGGAGGGGACGGTCGCGAATCTCGACGACCTGATGTTCCTCCTCGGGTATCGCGAGTACGACGAGGTCGAGAGTGGCAAGAAGATGGTGGAGAAGTACGTCGAAGACTGGCGCCGTACGTTCGATCGATGCAAGTCTTGGTATGCCGATGCACAGCAGAAGCTCGGCTGGGCGAGCGGAGACGACGCGATTCGCTACCTCGGCGCCGCCAAGACCGACCTTGAAAAGATCCTCCGGGCCTGCAAGCAGTATCCCGCGGTCGCCGCTCGTTGGCAGCAGGACTACGGCACGAGCATCCTCCAGCTTGAACTCCAGATCGAAGGCATCAAGGATCAGATCGGCGACATGCGTCGTGGCCGGAACGGTGGCGGACGCAAGGGCGGCAATCCCGGACGTGGCGGCGGCGGCGGACGAGGGCTCTGATCACCGGAGACTCCGTCTCAACTCCGGCTCGACCGGATCAAGTATCGATTTTACACTGGTCTTCAAAGGCCTTTTCTGAGAAAACGCACTCATGCAGATTCGAATCGTCACGATCCTCATGCTCTTCATCGGCCTCCTCGCCGGAGGGAGTGTTGCGACGGCCGAGCAATACGAGTTGACCTTCTCCAACGGCTCGAGTTGGCGAGGAGATGACGGCGCGATGGTCGATGTCGTGTTCAACGAACAAGGCATTGAGCAGTCGATCACTGGGGTGATCAAGAAGATCGATGGACGGCCGGGATTCCAGATCGTGTTCATCCGCGGGCAGATCGCCGGTCGTGAGGCGACCAAGGGGATCTTCGCACCCGACATCGTGAGTATGAAGGCCACCGGCGGAACGAATGCCTCGACGAAGTCGACCGCCGACGCGACGACTTCAGGTTCCAAGAAATCCGACCCCGGAAAGCCTGGTGGCACCGCATCCAAGCCGGCCACGACGACCATGGGCGATGACGGGTACCTCAAGTCCTCCAAGCCCGGCGTCTTCTTCATGCCGTGGGAAGGACCGGTCGGCATCGAAGCCCGTCACGACGAGATCCAGGCGATCATCGCGGAGGCCGACAAATACGGCCCCGGCCAGATCATCGTGCTCCAGATCAACTCGCCTGGCGGACTGGTGATCGAAGGCGACAAGATCCACGAGACCCTGAAGGACGTGAAGCAGCGTCATCGTGTCGTGGCGTGGATCAAGGAAGCGATCTCCGCGGCGGCCTTCACGTCGCTTCACTGCGACGAGATCTACTTCATGAAAGTCGGTGCCATGGGTTCGGCGGTGATGTTCGCCGGGCAGACCGCCATCTCGGGTGGGGAATTAGAGGCCTGGCTGAAGAAATTCAGCGAGGTCGCGGACATCGGTGGACGTGATCCGATCATCGCCCGCTGCATGGTCACGCGAACCGCCATGGCAAGTTACGACAAGGACGAGGACACCGGCAAGGTGACCATCTATCCGGACATGCAGGGCGAATTCAATCTGTCGGACGACCAGAACGTGCTCACCCTCAACGTCGACAACGCGATGGACTGCGGCTACGCCGACGGGATCGCGGACACCACGGATGAACTTGCGGTACTGCTGGATCTCCCGGAATGGCACGAAGTGAACGACTCGGGCCGGAAGATTCACGAACGATGGCAGCGAAACGTCAAGCAGTGCCGAGCGCGTATTCCGCGGCTCCAAGCCGAGCTCCAACGGAACCCGGAGAAAGCCATCACGCTTCTGAAGGAACTGCTTGGCTGGTACAACCGGTGCTATCCGGTTCTGGTCTACGAGATGAACCTTCCTCCTGATCCTGATCCGATCCGACGTCAGATCGAGGAACTCCGACGGCAGCGTGCGCTCCAACGGAACTGATCCAAGGCGGCGAGGCCGGTCCGGAGTCGCCGGATAAGGCCATTGGTTTGCAACAAACGCCATGTTCAACGGGGCTCCGAATCCACTCGGAGCCTCTTTTTTTCTCTGATCTGAGGTCATCGACTTCTCGACGGGCGATTCGCCGGCGACGAGCCGTGGATCCTCTGGGCGTCGTGGCGGTACGATCAATTCATGAACACACCAGATGAACAGGTCGGCGCTACGCCTTCCGTCCTTCCGCCGGATGATTTGGAAGCGAAGGTGGTCCGTTGGCCCACCGTGCTCGGCGTGATCTCGATGATCTATGCCGGTTTGGGGTTCATCGCCAACGGATGCGGCGGCGCATCACCGTTCTTCACGCCTTACCTCCTGCAGATAAGCGGCCTCGACATGGGCGACTTCCAGATGGCTCCCTGGCTTGTCTGGATCACCGTCGGGAACGGGGCCATCGGGCTCGTCATGGCCGTCGTCCTGTTTGTAGGCGGCATCGCACTCCTTCGTCGACGACCGAACGCGTTGGCGATCCTCAAGGCCTGGGTCGGCATCACCGTCGTTCTGACGATCTTGGGAATTGGAGTCGGATTCGCCGCGATCGAACCAAACGTCCAGATGCAACTGGAGATTCAGGACGCGACCGTCAGGCTGGTCAAGGAGCGGGGTGGGAATGCGGCGAACATGCCCCAGAAGACGGCGGATGAAATGAGATCGCAGAGCAAAGTCATGCTCGCGATCTTCGGACTGCTGCCGGTCATCTATCCGGTCATCGTCGGATTCGTCATCACGAGTCGGAAACGAGTTGATGACGCCGAGGCGTGGTCGGCATGATCTGTCATGATCAGGCATGATCAGGCTTGATCAGGCTTGATCTGACCAGACGGCCTCTTGCGGGTCAACCGACTTCGCGACGCTGGAACAGCATCACTGCGACGGCGAGGGCCACGAGCACGAGGGTCAGCCCGTACGGGATCGTCCAGGCAAGATATCCCAGCGGAATCGAAGCATCCTGAGTGATCGCGTCGGCCAGCCAAAAGACCTGAAAATTCGGCACGATGGCGTAGGCGGTCTTGAGTGCCCAGTACTGAGACTGGATGTCGAGGCCGATCTCGCCGCCGGCCTTGAGCAGGGCCGCGGAAATCTCATCCAGTCGTGCGATTCGACGGGCGATGAGCCAGTCGGAGAGCAGGCCGAGAATGAAGAATCCGATCGTCGTCACGAGGGTCAACACTTGGCCCAGTCGCGTGCTCGCCGCGAGGGCGATCGCCGTGAGCACCATCTCGCCGAGGAAAAGTACGGCGACCGCGATCCAGAGATTGCCTTCGAACTGCTCGCTGATGGGGACCGGTGTGAAGTCTGGGCCGAGCAGGAGGCAAAGCCCGTAGGCCACGACGAGCAGCGGTGTGCCGATGGAGATGAAGGTGCTGGAGAAGGCATATCCGTAGAAGAAGTTGCACCAGACTCCGCCCGCGACCGCGAGGATCATGACCCCGAATCCGAGGATGATCACCGGGAGGTGGTACGGGGTGGTCACGGTCTGCTGCACGCCGTGGATCTCCACCATCATGAAGACGAGGGCGAGGAAGATCATCACGAGCAGTTGGGCGGCAGCCACCCCGAGATACTTGCCGATCACGAAGACCGGTCGAGAGACCGGTTTCGAAACGACGGTGAGGACTGTTCGATTGTCGATTTCTCGGGTGAGGACGTTGGAGGCCACGAACGCCGAGAGAATCGCTCCGCCCATGAAGATCGTGGACAGCCCGATGTCCACGTACATCCGCTGGTCGTCCTGCAGCGTGAAGGCGCTGAGGGGGTTGCTTAGCACCACGAGAATCGTCGAGACGACCAGAACGACCAGGAGGACCGGCTGGCGGATGCTCTCGAAGAAGGTGTTCCGAGCGATGGCCAGAAGCTGTTCGAAGACGGCCATGGGTGGAAATGGATCCGATCTGGGTGGGATCGAGGCGCGGCGCCGATCCGGGGCGGGGAAGGGGAGACGCGGGTCCATGACCGACTGATTCGGTCGGTCAGGATGAAATCCGCGCCACGAGGTATGATTATGACCAGCGGGTCCGAACTCGTCGACCTCGGCATCGTACCTTCGGGACGAGTTGGAGATCGGCCTTCGGCTCGACCGGAACCGTCTTGACGACTTTCCTGATGGAACGTCGGGACACACTTCCCGTTTCGGTACCTGTTTCGACCGTCGATGCGAACATCGACCGTCCTCACTTGACTTGCGATCATTCAGCGATCTCATCGGATCGAGGCTCATGAGAACCGACCATCTCGCCTATCAGCAGGCCACTCGAGTAGCCGGCATGGGGTTCCTGCTCCAAGCCGCCATCGGCCTGATCATGCTGGTGTACGGGTTCATCTTTAAGGATTCCGCATTCCAGGTGGCGAGCGAGCCAATCCTGGTTGGAACCCTTGTCTGGATCGCGCTGATCGTGGTGTTCCACCAGCACCGGCTCGATCGACTCGAAGCACTCGAACGCGATGACCTCGCCGCCGCGAGAGGCGAAGAAGCGGCGGGGATCTTCGAAGAAGGCGAGACCGACGTCGCGGCTCGTCGGCTCCGGATCATGCACACCTGGCTGATGCCGATCGCCAGTCTTCTGGTGGCCGGTCTTCTGGTCTTCTTCGGCTGGCGAACGCTGGCCTGGTTCGAATGGCAGAAAAATCCCGAACTGGATGTGACACCATTCCAGGTGGGCGGGCATCTCGGCTGGCAACTCGCCATTGCACTGGCCTTGGCCCTCTTCGCCTTCATCTTCTCGCGATTCGTCGCGGGGATGGCGGCACGCCCCGCTTGGGGCAACCTTCGCGGCGGTGCCGGCCACATGGTCGGCAACGCGCTGGTGCTTCTGGCAGTCGCGGTCGGCATCGCCTTCCGATTCTTCGAGAACCCGGCGGTGCTCGAAGGGGTCACGTGGGGGCTTTCGATCTACATGCTGCTGGTGGCGGCGGAGATCGTGCTCAACTTCATTCTGAACCTCTATCGACCGCGGCGGCCCGGTGAAGTGCCGAGACCCGCGTTCGACTCGCGCGTTCTGAGCCTCTTTGCAGCGCCGGATTCGATCGTCAGGTCCATCAACGAGGCCGTGAACTACCAGTTCGGCTTCGACATTACGAGTTCGTGGGGCTATCAACTGCTCCTGCGGAGTTTCGCATGGCTGCTCGCCTTCGCCTTCGTGGTGCTGGTCGGCCTCAGTACGGTGGTGATCGTTGAACCTGGTCAGCAGGCGGTCCGTCTTCGTGGCGGCCGCATCGTCGGCCCGGTGTACGAAGGATCGACGATGTTCAAGTGGCCTTGGCCGCTGGAGACCGTCACCATCGTCGACTCAGCCCGGGTGCGGGAACTCAGCCTCAACGGAACGCCTCGAGAGGTGAAGGAGACCGATCTCTGGGATCCCGCCGAGGAACCGATCAACGAACTCTTCCTCGTCTCTGCGAACCCGCTTCCGGCCGAGGTGACCCGGTCGGTCGATCAGTTGGAGATCGCTCAGGATCGCCTCGACGAGGCGGCAGGATTCTCTTCGTCGAGTGAACCCACGCAGGCGGTGACCAATCAGTTCGCCCTGCTCGACGTTGATGTGATCCTCCGTTACCGGGTGAAACCCGGAGCGCTGGTCGACTACCTCAACTTCAGCAACGACGTGAAGCTCAAGCGAAGCTCTTTGGACATGCGTCAGCAGGCGCTTCAGGAGATCGCGCTGCGGGTCGTCACTCAGACTTTTTCGCAACTGCCGTTAGAGGACGTTCTCTCGCCGCAGGGCTCGGTGCTCCCCACCGAGCTTCGAAAGCGGATTCAGATGGAGTTCGACGCCGGCAACACGGGCGTCGACGTGGTCTCAATCGCGATTCCCGCCCTGCGACCTCCCGGCGAATCGGTCTCGATGTTCGAAGAACTTGCGATCGACACGCAGAACGTACGAAAACTCCTCGAAGAAGCCCGCCGCACGTCGAATGCCGCACTCGCGGGGCTGGTCGGCGACTCGGATCGGGCGCTGAAGATCGTCTCTTTGATCGAACGATACCGGTCGCTCGAACGAGCGGAAGGTCCGGACGCGCCGGTCACGATCGAGGCTCGCGTGGAGGCGGAGCGAATGGTCCGCGAGAGTCAGGGCTTCATCGCCTCGTTCATCGCCAGTGCACGGAGCCTCCGTTGGAAGATCCACATGGATGCACGTCGAAACGCGGCCGAGGTCCTCGGGCAGGTTGGACCTTATGAGGCTGCGCCGGAGCTCTATCAGGAGCGTCGGGTGATGGAGATTCTCCGAGAGGTGCTCCAATCAGTGCGATCGAAGTACATATTGGCCGTTGATCCGAGTCGAACGGATCTCGATATTGAAATGCAGGAACCTGATGCGGGGCTGAACCTCCGTGACTATCTCGAAGATCCGGTTCCAGGCAACTGATGGGGATTCGAATTTTCCTCGAGCTTCCAGTTTCTTCCCTACGACCCGCGTCTGAGCAAAGCGAACCATGAGCAAGACAATCACCGCCGTCGTCGCCCTTCTCCTCGTGTTCGTGTTGATTCTCTTCAACACGACCTTCACGGTGAACTTCCATGAAGTGGCGATCAAGACGAGGCTCGGCCGTCCGGCCGGGATCATTCGTGAACCGGGGCTTCACTTCAAGCTTCCGTTCTTCATCGATTCGGTGGCGAAGTTAGATACCCGGCAGCAGTTCGTGAAATCGCCGATCAAGACCGTGCAGACCCGTGACGGACAGCAGGTCATGGTCCAGGCGTTCATGCTCTGGAAGGTCGGCGAGGACGACGAGCAATCGCAGTCCTTCTTCAACAGTTACGGATCTCTGGCCGGCGCGCAACGTGATCTCGAGACGCTCCTGCAGGGGTCGCTTGGTCAGGTCGGCGGCTACCGATTCGACCAGTTGATCGGTACGGACAGCAAACTTCCCGAAGCGGAGCAGGCGATCCTCGACGATGTCCAGGCGAATGCCACCAGCGGGGTGGTTCCGATCTCCGTGGGGATCAGTCGAGTGGCTTTCCCCCCGAAGACCACCACGGCGGTGATGCGCCGGATGTCGGCAGTGCAAGAGACCCTCGCGAATCTCGAGGAGGCTCGCGGCAACTCCGAGGCGAGCACCATCAAGCAGCGGGCCCAGGCGCAGGCGCAGATCATTCGCGACTTCGCGGAACAGTGGGCGGCCGTCATCGAGGCCCGTGGAAACCAGGAAGCGACCCGGTACTACGAACAGATGCGTGACCACGCGGATCTCGCGATCTTCCTCACCTGGCTCGACACGCTTCGAGCCGGTCTTCGTGGATCGACGACCTTCGTCACCGACATGACCAAGGCTCCGTTCCATCTCATCGACCTCGATTCGAAAGCTGGTCCGAGCGGAATCCCCCAGCCGGACTCGAAGTACATCGAGAACGGATCGGGGGAATCACAGTGAGCGAAGAGACTCCATCCGATTCAATCGATCCGGTTCGCGAAGAGGACGGTGTGATCGACGAGGCGCCACGTCGCGAGAAGTCCGCGGAATTCACGGTGGTCGCCGATCCGGCGTCAGAAGCGGACCTTCGCGATGCGATGGATCCCGCCAACCAGAGCCTTACGGAAGCGCTGCGGCTCAGCTACCGCGTCCTTCAGTTTTCGATTCTTGCACTCGCCGTGGTGTTCATCTTCAGCGGATTCCAGACGGTGCGCGAGAACCGGACCGGGATCCGAACGCTTTTTGGCGCGATCGAGGGCGAAGGCGCAGACGCGCAGATCTCCGCGGGCCTGCAGCCATTCTGGCCGTATCCGGTGGGTGAGATCGTGACCGTCCCGCTCAAGAGAACGGTGTCGGTCGAACAATCCTTCTGGCCGAACTTCGGTGCCCGCACGCTGACGCTCGAAGAGGCGACCGCGGGTGCGCAGTCGAATCGTCCGCTTCGGCCCGGCCCGGTCGGAAAGGGCGACGGCACGCTCATTCTGGAAGGGGGCGACCTTGCCCATTGTCGGATGACCGGCGAGTACTCGATCGAAGATGCCGTTTCCTTCTTGGTGCGATTCACGCCAGAGCAAGGTGATGAAGTCGTCAAGCTGATGCTTGAGCAGGCTGCCATCCATACCGCCGCGACCATGACGTTGGCCCAATTCGTGGATGGCGATGAAGCCGCCTTGGAGATCAAGAGACGTGCACAGGAATCGCTCAACACGCTTCAGAGCGGTATCAGGCTCGTGGCCATCTCGGTGACCGATCGCATTCCGCCACTGACGGTTCGGAAGAACATGCAGAACGTGCAGGGGGCGAGGGAACGAGCGAAGATCGCCGTCGAGGTCGCTCGTCGTGAGAGCACGACCATTCTCGATGGTGCCGCAGGAGCCTCGGCCCTTGCGGATCTCATCTCGTTGATCGGTGACTACGAATCGGCATTGAGCGGCGGAGACGAAGTCGAGGGGGAAGCGGTGCTGGCCCGGATCGGAGCGCGATTCGAAGCGCCCGATATCGGTGGACAGGCGGCCAAGATCATGACCGAAGCTCGCGCATTCCGATCGATGATCGAAGCGGGAATCGGAAACGACGCCCGTCGACTCGCAAGCCTCGTCCCGGCCTTCGCCGAGAATCCCCAGCAACTCGTCCGACAGCTCTGGCTCGACGCCTACCGCGACGTGCTCAACGGGCCCGAGGTCGAAGTGATCTCCGCGCCTCCCGGCCTCCGAGGATTGGCGCTTCGCATGAAGAGTTCGATGGACATCACCACGCGGCGGCGGGATGCCTCCACCGACCGGCGTCGTATGGAGTCGATGCAGGGCGGCATCGACGGCAACGCTTGGCAACTCGGTTCTCGACAGATCAGTATCGACAAGGCGGGGCGTCGTTTGAACAAGGATGCCACCGGCGGCTTCGGACGTGAAGGAGCGGGCGAATGATGACGAATCTGGAGAAGCCGATCGTGAACATGGCCGGGCGGCCCTCGGTCGGAGAGCCGGTCGTCGAAGCGGTCGGCCTGACCAAGATTTTCACTGATTTCTGGAAGCGTGCGAAGGCACGAGCCGTCGACGGTGTCGACTTCGAAATTCATCGGCACGAGATCTTTGGTCTCCTTGGCCCGAATGGATCCGGCAAGAGCACGACGATCAAGATGATCCTCGGACTCTTGCACAAGTCATCCGGACGATTGAGCGTGTTCAATCGAGATCCGTCCGACGTCGCGGTCAAGGGTCGGATCGGGTACCTCCCCGAAGAGTCCTATCTGTACCGCTACCTCAACGCGCAGGAGACGCTCGACTACTACGGCCGAATCTTCGGCCTCGACCGTCGAACCAGGAATCGCCGGATCGACGAGCTCCTCGACATGGTCGGGCTGGCGCAGGTCAAGCGTCGAGCGGTCGGTGAATACTCCAAGGGAATGAGTCGTCGCCTCGGGCTGGCTCAAGCCCTGATCAACGACCCCGAACTACTCATTCTCGACGAGCCGACGTCCGGCCTCGATCCGATCGGCACCCGCCAGGTGAAGGATCTGCTGCTTGAACTGGGGCGGCGGGGCACGACGATCCTGTTGAGTTCGCATCTGCTCGCCGACGTCGAGGACGTCTGCGACCGCATGGTCATTCTGTACGGCGGGAAGATCCGAAGGGAAGGCCGGACCGAGGATCTCTTGGCGGACTCCACGCACACCGTCATTCGGACGCCAAGGTTGGACGACGACACGGTGAACCAGATTGAAGGGGTTCTCCAGAGACGGGGCATCGGGATCGACTCGATCGAACAACCCCGGCAGCGACTCGAAGAACTCTTCATGGGGATCGTCGAACAAGCCCAGTTGGAGGCCACGGACACCTCCGGCGCCCTCCAGGGCGGCGAGACCGCGGCGTTCCTCACTCGCGACGAAGTCGTGGACTCCGGCGAGGGCGACTCGCTGATCGATGCGCTTCAAGAGACGGCTCCGGCCGCCGCGGTCCGCTCGGTCGAGAAGACGAGTGACGACGCCAGCGTGAAAGCAGCCTCTGATCAGCAGCACGCCGAAGTGCTGGGCGATCTGCTCAAGGAACCCGAAGCCGCCGCTCCCGCGGCGCCTGCCACCAATGTCCCCTCGAAGCCCGAAGGCCACGATGACTCGATCATCGATGACCTTCTCGGCGATTCGGACGACTCGCGGAGTTCAAACGGGTGACCGCGATCAAGAAGATTTGGCGGGTTCTGGAGGACCTCCAGACGAGAATGGCGACGAAGCTCGTCCTTTCCGGACTGGCGCTGGTGGCGACGATTGTCGTCTTCGGCTCGATCTGGAGTCAGGCCACCGAGGCGCGTACCCGCTTCGACGCCGTGGTTGCGGTGCTACGAGAGGCCGATGCCGTTTCGGAGAATGCCGTTGCCACCAGACTGCTAGAGACCGGCGAGATCGAAGTGGGGGGCGAGGTCTACGGAGGCCCCAACGTGAAGGCCGGGATTGCCGCCTTCTTCGATGAGGAGACCGGTGGTCTCATGGAGATCGCCCAACTCGGTGCACTCTTCGTCGCCGAGTCGATTCCGGAGTGGATGCCGAGCCTCCTGATCGACCGACCCGATTTCATCCAGTGGGCCGCGATCGCGGTCCTGATGTGGCTCCTCATGGTCATCTGGACGGAGATCACCGTCCCGGTCGCGCTCACGATTCTCGGAACCATGGCGATTGCGGCGATTCCATGGACGCGGGGCTACACCGGTATCGTGGTGTCCGTGCTCGGGGTGGGCCTCCTGATCATCACCTTCGTGCTGCTGATCAGGCTTGTCCTGCTGATCCTTGCGGGATTCGCGTCACCTCGGTCATCATCGAGTCGGCATGGTCAGCCCACGGTCATCGTCAGCATCGCCGCGGTCGCGCACACCCTGATCCGAGAGAGCATTCGGCTCCGGATCTCGTTCGCATTCATCGTGCTGATGCTCGTGACGCTTCCGTTGATTCCCCTTTGGATCGATTCGGACGAGCCGGTTCGATACCAGTTGCAGAACTTCCTCAGCGACTCGATGAGCCTCGTCTACACCCTGGCCGCATGTATGACGCTGGTTCTCGCCTGTGCCACCGTCAGTTTCGAGGTTCGGGATCGTCAGATCTGGCACCTCGTCACCAAGCCGATGGGCCGCCTCGAGTACATGCTCGGGAAGTGGGTCGGACTGGTATCACTCAACTTGATCCTACTGATCATCGGTGGCATCTCCATCTTCTCGTTTACCCAGTATCTCGGGACTCGAGCCGACGATCCACAGCAGGCGATCGAAGTGCACGACGAGGTGCTGACCGCCCGGGTCGGCGTACTTCCGACGTTCGACCAGCTCACGGAGGATGAAGTCCGTGAGAAGGCGACCTCCGAATACGACGGAGACGCGATCCTTCGAAGCGAGGTCGATGCGGGTGAACGAACCTACGCGGACACCATCCGATCGATCGTCCGCAGGCTCCGCAAGGAGCATCTGGACACGCAGCGAATGGTCTCGCCCGGCGGCTTCACCGAGGGCAAAGAGTTCGACGCGCGGGTGTTCGAGTTCCGCGGACTCGGTCCCGCCAAGGAAGGCGGACAGAATCTCACGCTTCGCTATCAGTTCCACATCGGTCGATCCGAGCCCACCGATCGGTATCCAATCCTCTTCCGCTTTCCGTCATCCGGCGAGCAGGTGAGTCAGGACTTCGTGCCTGAGCAATGGCATCGCCTCCTCATCCCGGCGGGGCTCATCGACGAAGACGGGGTCTTGCGCATCCAGATCCTCAACGGAGGGTTTTCGTTCAGCCCCAGCGACGCGACGGAGCGGTTCTTCGCCAACGGCGCTACGCTTTTCTTCGATGCCACCGACCTCGAAGTGCTCTGGCAGGCGGCGTCGTTCGAAGCCAACTTCACTCGAGCGATGATCGTCAACTGGACGAAACTCGCGTTCCTCGCGATGCTCGGCGTTTCGACCGCCACGTTCCTGAGCTTCCCGATCGCGGTGCTGCTTTCGTTCACCGTGTTCATCGGTGGATCGATGACCTCCTTCATCACCAACAGCGTGACGCTGTTCCGACCCGACGCCGACGCGATCCTGCCCATTCAGATCGTGCAGGTGGGTATCGCGTGGATCGCCTCGACCGTGGCATTCCTGCTCGAGCCATTCGGTCGTGCGAGCCCGAACAGCATGGTGATCGAAGGCCGTCTGGTGGCTTGGTCCGGCGTCCTGCGGGATCTGCTGGTCCTCGGGCTGCTTTGGTCGGGCCTCGTGCTCAGCGTGGGCTGGGCCATCTTTCGACGCCGCGAACTCGCCACCTACAGCGGCCACGGCTGACCAGCCGTCATGAACCGGGTTTGCCCGGCGTTCGTACCCTTCCGGTCCGGTTCCTTTCTCCAGTCATTCGCGAAGTCCCATGAGCAGAGACCGAATCACCCAGATCATCGCCCTTCTCATCGCCGTTGCCGCGGTGGTCGCCGCCGGCCAGCTGTTGCCGACGATTGTGGAGAAGGCGGGACAGGAGCATCTGATCCTGACCACCGTCGATCCCGAGACGGGGCTTCCCGCACCGGGGGCCGAGGTCGAGCGGGTCTTCACAAGTTTGATTCGTTCGATGGACACGGTGCTTCCCTCGGGTAGCGACCGTCCAATTGAAATCACCTTCGACGCCGGTAGCCGCGACTGGAGCGGGGCGATGGAAGACGTGGTCGACGTCTCTTGGCGAGACGGTTCCGCGACGCGTTCCGTGGTCGGCCGACTAGACAGCATCGACGGGTATGCGTTGCGATACACGGATACTTCGATCGAAGGGGCGCCTCCGATCGTGGTGCTTGGCACGGCGATCGGCGCGCTCCGCGGGCTTATCGTCGATTACCTGTGGATCAAGATCAACATGATGAAGGAGGAGGGGCAGTTCTACGAAGTGATGAGCGATGCGGATCTCATTACGAAGTTGCAGCCTCGTTTCGCGGAAGTATGGGGATTCCACGGCCACAACATGGCCTACAACATCTCCGTGCTCACCAACACTCCGGAAGAGCGATGGGACTGGGTCAAGGCGGGGATCAATCTCGTCCGGAACGAGGGGCTCCGCCACAACCCCAACGACGTGGTGCTTCACAAGGAACTGGCCTTCTGGTTCGCCCACAAGGTGGACGGGGTCTCAGACGATGGGCACCTCCACTACAAGCGTGAGCTCGCGAAGGAATGGCATTACCTCCTCGGGAAGCCTCCCTTCGAAGCGGAGGATCGGGCGTCCTGGATGAAGGAGATCGCCGACGCTCCCGAGTCGATCGAGGAAGCGGATCTCTTGGTGCCTGGGACCAGGGCCCTGATGGATGAACTCGCCGGCGCGCTCGACGAGACGGGGTCTTCCTTCCGACTAGATCTTGATAAGGAATTCATGCTCAACATCGGGAAGTGGAACGCGGTGAAAGGCTCCCCCTACGCGAAGATCCTTGGGCTTGATGCGACCTTCGCGAAGAATGACCCGGTATATGCGACCTTCGACCAGATCCTCGGTGATCCCACTCGGAAGGACCAGGCTCGGACCTTCGTCAACTTTCTTCGTAAGAAGGTGCTTCGCGAGTCGTACAACATGGACCCGGAACTCATGTACGAGTACACCAGGGACCTGGGACCCATCGACTGGCGGCATCCGCAGTCGCATGCCCTCTATTGGGCAAAGCTCGGTTCGGAACGGGGTGCGAAGCGATTCGAAGATGCGGACGAGATGTACAAGGTCATGAACAACGACCGCATCTGGATCCAGGCCATGCAGGCACTTGCTCGCTCCGGCTTGATGAACGTCGATCCGTTCAGTGGCGATAACCCCGGGCGTCTGAATGACTCGCGTTGGATCCGCTCCATCGACCGGTACTTCCGCGAGCTCTACGGCAAGCACTACAACTCGCGCGGCGGCGGCGGAGATACCTTCGCTAACTTCCACGAGAACTTCATGAAACAGGCGGTCCGCGAGCTCTGGCGAGCCGGTGAATATGAAGATGCGAAGGAGATCTACGCCTATCTCAACACGCTCTACGGAGAGGGCGGCGTGATCCCCAACCTCGCATACAAGGCACCGATCGACATCTTCGTGAAGGATCAATCGACCGGCGAGTACGAGATGCAGCCCGAGGTCGCTCGCAGCGACGTGTACTCCGCGCTCCGTCGTGGCTTCCGCGAAGGACTGCTACTCAACCGCCCCGAGATTCTCGAAGAAGCGATCACATTCGCCGGTGATCTCACGCTCTACTTTCGGCAGAACGAATCCAACGACTACGTCAGTAAGTTCGGTGAGAGCCGGATGGCGGACCTCCTTGGTGATCTCGAGTCGAGTGTCCGGGACGTGTTCCGGATCGTCTTGCTCGATCGCTCACTCCCGCTGATCGACCGCCTCACGATCTACGCCCGTGCCGGAGACGAGCAGAAACGGATGGCGTTCGATTCGGTTCGCGAAGAGTTGAAACTGGAATTCGAACAGAGCAGCCTGGCCAGTGCGGTGACATTCGATCGAGCGTTTCCGGAGCCGCCGGGCATGGCGGCGTACCGACAGGTACAGGCGACGGCCGCCGCGGCGGAGGCCAAGCGTCGGGGCTCCATCGGTGCGACGGCGGAGCAGCGGTGAGATGAACTCGACGGACCGCTTCCCCGCAATCTGGTGCGTCGGCCGCAATTACGCGGATCACGCGGCGGAGCTCGGGAATCAGCGGCCGGAACGCCCCTTGGTCTTCATGAAGAATCCCGCGTCGGTGATCGGGGATGGCGAGGCCATCGTCATCCCGGAGATCTGCCGTTTCCCGCATTCTCAGGTGGACTGGGAGGCGGAACTCGGCGTGGTGATCGGCCGGGACGTCCGGGATCTCGCGGTCGAGGATGCGATGGACTGCGTGTCGCATTTTCGCATCGCCAATGACGTGACGGCGAGGTGGTGGCAGAAGGAGGGGTCCGGTGGCCAGTTCTGCCGCGGAAAGAGCTTCGATACCTTCTGTCCGGTCGGCCCGGCGGTGTCCGCGGACACCATCGCGGATCCCCACTCGCTGGCGATCGAGACTCGTCTCAACGGCGAGGTCGTGCAGTCATCAAACACCTCCGCCATGCTCTTTACGATCTCCGGACTACTGGTCGAACTCACTCGAGGAACGACGCTTCTGGAGGGGACGCTGTTGCTCACCGGAACGCCGGCTGGGGTGGGAGCAGGCATGACGCCGCCGCGATTTCTGGAAGCCGGGGACGTCGTCGAGATTGAGATCGAAGGATTGGGTCGCCTCCGGAATCCCGTCGAGGCCGCACCAAAGGAATGATGGAAGCATGATGTTCCACGGTGGCTCGGCGCCGAATCGGAGCGGAGTCGGGCGTTGGTTCAGTCTTCGGGAACTTCGTCGATTCCGCTACCGCCGCCGGGCCGACATCGTGCGATCCGCCGGGTCGCCATCCAGCCTCCGCGAACAGCGCCATGTCTCTTCACCGCTTCGATGGCGTAGTTCGAGCAACTGGGTTCGAACCGGCAATGGCCGCCAAGGAAGGGCGAGCCGATCCGCTGGTAGATCCGGAACAGGAAAATTAGGAGACCGGCGGCGGGGGTTCTTCGTTCGATTCCGAGGTCGCCGGGTTTCGTTTCCGCCATGTCTGATCCAGTCGGCCGATGGTGTCTTCGAGATGTCCTGCGTACTCGGTGACCGTGAGTTCCTCGTGAGGTCGGATCACCACCATCAGATCGTAGCCGCCCGGCCACTCGGCCCGATGGAGTCGAAATGCCTCGCGAAGCAGCCGTTTGAGACGGTTTCGACGGACGGCGTTTCCGCATCGCCGACCGATGGAGAGCCCCAGACGGAGATGATCGGCCTCGTTCGGGAGGGCATACACGAGGAGCGGGCCGGATTCGCGACGAGTTCGTGCAGCATGAACCGCGGCGAAGGCGCTTCGACCCTTTAGCCGATCGTTCGATCCGAACGTGAATCGGGGAGGCGTCATCGGGTTACGATTCCGCCAGTGCATGTTGGTATTCACGCATCAGTCGCGTGCGGGTCAGGACGCCGATGACTCGGCCGTCGCCGGGATGACTCAGCACGGCCAGTGACGCAGCATCGTGCTCGCTAAAGCGGTCAAGCGCCACGTCGAGCGTGTCGTCCAATACGACGCTGGGAAGATCCGTGCGTTCGATCTCGTTGACCTGCAACAACGGAATCGCTTCGCGGAAGACCAGGGCCGCCTGCAGATCCGTACCGGTCACCATCCCAAGGTAATTGTCCTTCTCGTCGACGACTACGAAATCGCTGACGGCGAATCGTTCGCTGAGTTCCAGGAGGCGTTGTCCGCTGTCGTTGGGTCGCACGGTCACCGGGGGCATCAGCGGCACGTCGCGGACCGTGAGCTGGCGAAGCAACGTGAGATCGGACGTGCTTCCGACGCGGATTCCCGCGGCGGCGAGTTCTGCGGTGTAGACGCTCTCGCGATAGAGAAGGCGTCCGACGATGACGCTCAGTACCGCACAGAGCATCAGCGGGACGATCAGGCTGTAGGTCTGGGTGATTTCGTAGACCAGCATCACACCGGTCATCGGTGCGTGCGTGGTGGCCGCGACCATCGCCGCCATGCCGACCAGCGCGAAGTGTGCAGGGTTCACGGTCGGGAACCAGCCCGTCTGAACCACCAGCAGACCGAAGAGGCTTCCCACGATCGCGCCGACCACCAGGGCTGGTGCGAAGAGGCCGCCGGCACCGCCGGAACCGAGGGTCAGGCTCGTGGACACGATCTTCAGGACGGCCCAGAGCAGGAGGATGCCGATCAGAATCCAAGGGCCGTTGGCCAGCATCGAGCCCGCGGCGTCCGAGTACGACTCCGTCTCGAGGAGCCGGAAGATCACCATGTACCCGTTTCCAAAGAACGGAGGTACCGGGTCTGCATCGCTGGCAGTGGCCCACGGGGCGACCATCAGCATGTACCCGACACCCAAGAGTCCGAGCATGAGGGCGCCGACTCCCGGTCGGATCATCGCCGGAACGGGAATCCGCGAGAAGCACCGTTCGCTCCATTGCATCGTCCGGATGAAGGAGACCGCGACGAGGCCGCACACCACGCCGAAGACCACGAACGCGGGAGTCATGCCGATGGTGAAGGGGATCGGATTGTCCGCGAAGAAACTCGGTCCGACGCCGAAGAGGGGTTCGTTTGAGCCGATGATCGTCTGAGTGGTGGCGGCCGCCAAGACCGAGGCGACCACGATCGGCGTGAAGGTTCGCAGCGAGAAGTCACGAAGGAGGACTTCAAGCACAAAGAAGATGCCGGCGATGGGGGCGTTGAACACCGACGCCAGTCCGGCTGCGGCGCCACAGCCCAGCAAGGTCGTGCCACTCTTGGCATCGAGCCTGAGGAGTCGTGCGACATTCGAGCCGATCACCGCGCCAATGGTGACGATCGGACCTTCGGGACCCGCGGAACCGCCACTGCCAATGGTCAGGGTCGAGCCGATCCATTGACGGGCCAGCAAGCGGAGTCGAAGTTTGGATTGACGCCGAGTAACGCCAAAGATGACGTTGGAGACGCCATGCCCGTTGAACTCGCTGGGAAGCAGCCACGCGAGCACGCCGGTCAGAACGGCACCGATCACTGGAATCACCGGAAGCAACCAGAGGAGCATGGAAGGGGATTCCATGCCGAAGACCTCGGCCTGATGCTCCAGCATCTGGATTGGCTTGATGAAGAGGTAGCCGGCGACCCCCATCAGGAGGCCCACTCCAGCGGCCACCACCAACATCCACCATTCGCGGCTGAAGCCGAGGCGGGTGGCGGTACCAAGAACGAGGTTCCAGAGTCGGGTGGCCATGCGGCCTCGGTCTCCTGGCAAGGGCCGGAATCCGGTCCGAATTCCGCGACACTAACCATTTCTCAGCCAAGGTCAAGCCCAGCCGTGGGATCCGGGCCTCAGATTGGCATCAAAGGGGTTAGATCGGGTATCATGCCCCGTTCGGCCATGTTTCTGTCAGAGTCATCCAAGAGGTTCCATTTCCATGATCGAAGCCCTCAAGAGCGACGATATCGTCAACAAGGTCGGTGGTCGGTTCCGTTTGACCGTCCTCATTCAGAAGCGGATCGCTCAATTGATCGATGGTTCTCGTCCGCTCGTCGAGCGGAACGGGATGTCCGATCTTGAAGTGGTGATCGAAGAGATCATGCAGGACAAGATCACGATCGAGGATCCGCACCAACTGGAAGCCTGATCGTCCGACGTCGCCGAATCGACTTCGGATACGGAGCGATGCGTGTCGGATTCATCGCAGGAAAACACTTCTTCGGAATCACTCGTAGACCGTTCGGTCTTCGGGGGACGTCGCATTTTGATCGCAATCTGCGGCGGGATCGCGGCCTACAAGGTTGCTTCCGTCGTCTCGGCCCTCGCACAGTCCGATGCGGAAGTGACGGTGGCGATGACCGAGTCGGCGACGCGATTCGTCACGCCGTTGACCTTCCAAGCTTTGAGTGGACGGCCAGTGTTCACGAGTCAGTGGGATCAGTTCGAGGCGGCCGATCCACAACATGTCCGATTGGCCACCGATCTCGACGCGGTGCTGGTGGCCCCCTGCACGATGAACAGTCTCGCCCGAATCGCCGGTGGATTCGCGGATGACGCGGTCACTTCGGTTCTCGCGGCGATCGATCGGAGCGTGACGCCGGTGCTGCTGGCGCCGAGCATGAACACCGAAATGTGGGGACAGCCAGCGACTCGTCGCAATCTCGAGCTGGTGCAGGCGGACGGATATCGCATCGTCGAGCCGGGAGTCGGCTGGCAGGCGTGTCGCCGCTCCGGAGCGGGGAGACTCCCCGAGCCCAAGGTGCTTCTTCGAGCGATCTCCGAGGTTCTCGGCTGATTTCGAGTCGATCAGGAACCGTCACGACCTTGTTTTCGGACGTATGAGCGAAGTAATTCTGGTCTCACTTCGGTCCGGAGGTAGTCTCTGAAGAGATCCTGCGGATTCGGGCTGGTCACCAGTGGGGAGCCTGTATCCCGCGGGTTTCTGTCGGACCGCGTTCTATGGCACGTAACCTCGCCGAATCACCCCTAGGCTTATTCATGTGGAGATCAGCCGTGCATCGGAAATTCTCGATCCTTCTATCTTCCACGTTGCTCGCCGGAATCGCCTCGCCAGTTCTCGCGGGGCCGCCGTCGCCGCTCGATGTTCGGATACGTGGTGTGCATCAGCAGCGAGTCGTGCTGGATCGGAGTGACGCCTCGGGTGGAGGGATCGCCGGAGGGTGCGACCCAGTCGTGGTGGCGCACACCGCCAGCGACTTCGGAGCCGGCCAGTACGTGGCGCAAGGAGGATTCATCGAGCGGGAGATCGCGGCGACCAGTTTCCAGCTTCCTCCCGATGCCTTTCCCATTCGACTCGATCTCTTCGAGGCGATGTTCGCGACCAGCGGCGCCGCGACCTCGACGACCACCGAATACGCGATCCATGCCTGGTCCGGTTTCCCCGACACCGGAACGCTCGAGTTCAGCGTCGCTTCCGATGGTGATCTGCTTCCGCACATCGTGCTGCCTCCCGGTACCACCGGTCTTCATCTGCAGTTCCTCGTTGATCCGGATGATCCCGATCAGATCTGGATTCCCGACAACGGGAGTCATGTCGTGACGGTGGGAATCGAGATCATGGAGCACCACCAGCCCGCGTCGAATCAGTGCATCACGCCCCCCGACCCGCTCTTCAATGCATTTCCCTGTACCGACGTCGACGGTCTGCAGTCTTCGAACGGAAACTGGATCTTCGTCCAGGACTGCGGAATCTTCGGATGCCCCGCGGGATGGAAGCGATTCTCGGATCTCCCCACAGTCTGTCGCCCCTCTGGCGACTGGGTCCAGCGATTCACCTGGTCGCCGAGCGATTGTGATGCGCTGGGAGCGTGCTGCATCGGTGGAACGTGCTCGACCCTCGACGAACTGACCTGTCTTGATGCGGGAGGGATCTTTCAGGGCGTCGGCGTCGATTGTGGAAGCGTGAACTGCGAAGAGACCGTTCCCTGCTGCTTCCCCAGCACCGGAGGTTGTGTTCAGCTCACGGCTGCGGACTGCTTGTCGGTACAGGGGATCCCCGGCCCCGCCGGTGAGACCTGCGACTCCCACATTTGCTTCCCGCAAGGGGCGTGTTGCCTGCCGGATGGGACGTGTTCGGGCATCATCACGCCTGAAGAATGCGCGGCCTTGGGAGGTGTCTTCCAGGGTGACGGGACCGACTGCGGGAACACGGATTGTCCGGAGCCGGTGGGCGCGGCGTGTTTCGGCAATGGTTTCTGTCTGGTGCTGACCGAGGCGGATGCGATTGCGGCGGGGGCGACCTGGAAGGGCATCGGAACCACCTGCGAGGATCTGGACGGCAACGGCGTGGCGGACGCCTGCGAAGCGCCCGATCTGCCCGGTGACCTGAACGGTGACGGGCTGGTCAACGGCGAGGATCTGGGACTCTTCCTCGTGGGATGGGGCCAACCCGGCCCGACCGATTTCAACGGGGACGGCACGACCAACGGCATCGATCTCGGGATTCTCCTTGTCGACTGGACCGGGTGATCGATCATCGATACCGGCTGGCATGCTTCCATCACGATCGGCGTTCCGAAGGTGCGGAAGTGGTTCCATCCACCCGTTCATCCCGGTACAATTCCGGCCCACGGACAATGGTTCCGATGGATTGGAGAGGTGGCAGAGCGGTTGAATGCGCTAGTCTCGAAAACTAGTATGGCCTCCGGGTCATCGTGGGTTCGAATCCCACCCTCTCCGCTTGCAACGACCGCCGTGCCCCACCCGGGCCCGGCGGTTGTTCTTTTTCCGCGTGTTCTCGCATGCTTGCATTCACACGATCAGATCAGACCGATTCGCCATCTTTCGACTCGATCCATCCGTTCGTGCCGTCCGGAAGTCGGATTCTCCACCACCCTGGGCGTCGCTCGAGAATTCCGAATTCGACGCCTTCGGAAAGCGGTTCATCGATGGCGGGTTCGAAACTCAGACCATTTCCGGTTCGGAGTTCCACATCCGCACGGGTGAGCACGCCGGCGGTCCCTCCCTCGGGGAGTAGTCGATCAATAACGATGGTCCCGGCAGAAAGGACACCGGCCATGGCCGTGATGATGATGATCGATCTCCAGATCACCGTCGTCGATTCCCGTTCCGTAATTCGGCGTTCGACGGGGCGGCTTCGCCTCCACAGGAGGAGGAACCAGAGGCAGGTCCAGGTGATCGCCGCGGTTCCGAACCGGGTCGGCTCCGAGATCACGTTCCACCATCGGTTGAGATTGGCGAAGGTGAGATCCGTCGCGTCGGCTTCGATCGGGCGAGCAACCCGCCGTCTCGCTTCCGCCAGATTCGCGGCGATGTCGTCGTCGATCGGATCGAGACGCTCAGCGCGACGGTAGGCCGCGATGGCCTTTCCCAACGTGCCCGCTCGCAACTCGGCGTTTCCCAAGTTAAACCACGCGGCCGGGCCATTTCCGCCTTCGGCGATTACCCGACGCCAGTCGTCGGCGCTGCTGCGAAACGCCGCGAGGGCGTCGGTTGAGCCGCCGACGAGTTCGAGACCTCGGCGATAGGCGGCCTCGGCGGACTCCGCGAGCACGACTCGATCCGATGGCGACGGAGAGGGGATCTCCGCATCGGCCAACGAGTGGCTTGTCATGGTGATGAACACGAAGAGCAGCACGCACCGCTGTAGGATCGAGACCATGCTTGGGCTCTGGGAGAGATGCCTCCTCCAAGGCTCGAGATGGCGCTTCATGCGTTCCTCCCCGTCATCTTCAAGCGTGGTCGAAGCCCATCGAGTGCGGGCATCAACGCTTCAGCGCGGCTTCGAAGCTCGGAAGGGTCCGTCGCTGCCGGAGCGTAGCGACCAGCTTCGGCCGCATCGAGCACGGCTCGAAGTTCACGACGTGGTTCGTCGGGCAAGCCGGCCGTGGTCACCGCCTCGTCGGCTTCCCGCGCGGTCAGGGTGCCATCCGCAAGATGCAGTCTGGCGGCGATCAATCCGCAGAGGGCGGCATGCACGCGATCTGCCATCGTGCCTTCCCCATTCAAGATGCCTATTGCTCGCCGACGAGCCCCGACTGCGCGGCCGTGCTCCGGATTGGCGGTGCGGAACTCGCGTCGTCGGATCGCGGCGAATCCCACCAGGAATACGATCGGACCTCCAAGGGCGAACACGATGATGGTCCAGTCGTCTTTGATGCGGCGATACCGAACGACCGCCTCAGAAACCGGGTGATTCGCACGCAGGCCGCCGGTCGTGGCGGTCAAGGATGTGGTTCTTCGAGGACCGGCTTCGTTCCCGCCTTCGCTTCGAACCACGGCGCCGAGATCGAGCCGTTCGCTCGCCTTGACGGTGATGCGAATCGGCTTGCTGCTGGCCGTGACGTATCGACCGAGCTCAGGATCGAAACTCACGAAGGGGATGGCGGGGATCTCGGTGAGACCGTCTCGTTCGGGCCGGAGCGTCTCGGTGAACGTCTTGGTTCGTCCTTCGACGACGCCTGTGGTCGGGTCGTCCGGCACTCGAAAGTCGGCCAGTGCCTCGAGTTCACGGAGCGGCGGTGGTCGGAGGTTCGCGAGATCACCGGGAATTGCATCGGCCTCCTCGGTCACTTCGAAGCGGAGGGTGATTGGATCACCGACGGAGACCTCTCGTGGCTCGGCGGACGCCCGCACCGTGAATCGTCCGACGGCGCCGGTGAAGGTCGCTGGTCTTCCCGTTTCGGGAAGTGGGCGAACGCTGATGGGTCGGATCCTCGCGGTCTGCATGACCGGTCGAAATCCCTCCACCGCGATCTGGCGGCGATTGAAGATGTCGCGTTGAACCACGAGCCCGGTCGGTTGCCTCAGAACGATGCGAACCTCGCCGGGATCGATCGCCCCGACCCTTACCGGATGATCGATGTACTCAATCTCGTAGAGGAAGTAGGTCCGGTCACCTCGCTCGACTCGTCGGCCGGAAGGTCGTCTTCGATTCCGGCTCAGTTCCTCGAGCGGCTCCTTGAAGACCCCCCAGGAGGAATCCCCGAGCGACAGAAGTCCCCACATGTCCGCTTCGTCGAGACGGACGTTGTTCTTCCGATCGACGAATTGTTCGACCCAGATCTGCAGGTTCAGTCGGACTGGCTGGCCGACCCAAGCATCGTCGGGCGTTCCGATGATCTCTACGACCAGTAGGTCGCCGACCTTGCTCTGCGATGCGATTACTCGCCAACTCCGACTGGTAATTCTTCGTCCGTCAACCATCACCGAGATACTCGGGATCTCGATGATCCCGCTCTTTTCGGCGACCATTCGGATCACGAAGGTTCGGGTGGACCGCGTGGTGGCCACGCCGTTGACGATCTGGGTGAACGTACTTTCGCGGGCGCTGGGCAGCACCGTGCTCGACACGCCGTCAATCTCGGGAACGATCGGGTCTTCCCACGTCGCGGCATTGACCACGTCGACCTCGATCAGGAAGGGCTGGCCGACCCAGACTTCTCGGTTTGAGAATCGAAACTCTGCTTCGCCGTCCGCAATCGCGGTTGCGGTGGTCGACGCCAGTGCGACGAACATCCCGAAAAGGAGCCGGCTCATCCACTGGTAATGGAGCTTCGCCTTCGCGTACGAGTCGATCGTCGACGTGCGGTGATGGGTGGGGTGATGGTTCCTTCGCATCGTGATCACCAGTCTTTCTTCACCGGCGTCCGAGGGCCGGACGCGTCTTTCTTCGCCTTTTCCTGACGCCGCTGACGCTCCTTGTCTCGAACGGACTGGAGGAGTCGCTCCGCCTCCTCCTTGGTCATTCGAGGTGTTTCCGGCGCCGCCTTCGAGTCCTCGGGAGATTGTTCGTTCTCCGCGGCGGAGGCGTCCTTTTCTTCTTGCGCTTGCTTCTCTTCCTGCTCTTGCTGTTGGTCCTGCTCTTGCTGTTGGTCCTGCTCTTGCTGTTGGTCCTGCTCTTGCTGTTGGTCCTGCTCTTGCTGCTGGTCCTGCTCTTGCTGCTGGTCCTGCGCTTGCTGTTGGTCCTGCGCTTGCTGCTGGTCCTGCTCTTGCTGTTGGTCCTGCGCTTGCTGCTGGTCCTGCTCTTGCTTCTGGTCCTGCTCTTGCTTCTGGTCCTGATCTTGTTCTTGTTGCTGCTGCTGTTGAATCTCACGGAGTTGCCGGAGGAGGCGAGATGCCAGTTCGGCATTCACTCGGGCGTCGCGATTGCGTCCATCGGCGTCGATCGCATCTCGAAAATGATCCAACGACGATTCGACTCGGTCGATCGTCTCCTGCATCGGGTCGCTCTGCTTCGAGGGGTCGGCTGATGGGTCGTCGACGGGTGGGGTGGCGCCCGGCTGTGCGGCGTCGATTCGTTCGAGCGCATTTGCGTAACGGGCGGTCCCTTCGTTGTACATCGACTGCGCGGCCAGGTCCGCGTCTCCCAGTTCCGCAGCGCGCTGGAAACTCTCCGCGGCTTCTTCGAATGCGCCCGATCGGTACCGGGCGACGCCCCGGTTGTAGGCCGCCCCCGCGAGCGTTGGATCGAGACGGGCGACTTCGGCCCACGCTTCCGCCGCGGTGGACCATTCCTCCGAGGTCATGGCCGACTCGGCAAGCGTGATTGCGGCGCCGATTTCTGCGGCACTCCCGCGGGCCGCAGGTGGTTCAGTGGTCGCGCCAGTATCCTGCGCGGCGATCGGAATCGAGATGATCGACGCAAGAATGAGGGCGATCATTCTCTGCAACCGGATCGCTCGATGAATCGGCAACAGATTCGTGGTGAGTGGATGGGTCACGCCGGCATTCTCTCCGGATTTTGACTCGAAGTGCGAGTTCGGGGTGTTCCGTTCAAGGGTCGCCGCCGCCGTTCGGCGATCAGGCTCTCGAGTACGAAGCAGATGAGCGAGATCCCTGCGAACCACTGGAATCGAGGGATCAACTGGCGGGCGACCCCCTCCTCCTGATCCTGGAGATCAATGGTGGTGATCCAGCCTTTGAAGAATTCGCCGAGATCGACGAGGCTCGTGCCCGCGGGGACGAACACGCCGCCTCCGGCGTCCGCCACGGACTGCAACAGATCTGGATTCATCCGGGTCCAGACTTCCTGATTCTCGTGGAGAAGCCAGCTCGGTTGACCATCGATCAAGGTGGGAATCCTCGCCCCTTCGGCCGCATCGCCGATTCCGACGGTGTAGACCCGGACGCCATGGTCGCGTTGTGCGGCTTCGGCCGCTTCGATCGGAAAGCTCTCCATGTCCTCGCCGTCGCTGAGAATCACGATCGCCTTGCCGCCGGGTTCGTCGTTTCCGAACGCGTCTGCCGCCACGCGAATCGCGTCCCCGAGCATGGAACCGCCGCGAGTGGCGCTTCGCGGCGAAAGCTCTTCGATCGCATTCTCGAACGCATCGTAGTTCAAGGTGAGCGGACTCTTGATCGCGGCATCACCGGCGAAGTCGACGAGACCCACTCGATCACCGGCCATCGAGTCGACGGCGCCTTCGATGAAGAGCCGGGCGCGATCAAGTCTGGAGGGTGACGCATCCCGGGCCAGCATGCTGCGAGAGACGTCCACCACGAACATCACGTCCATGCCACTGCGGTTGACCTCAACGTATCGAACGCCCCAACGCGGGTCGGCGAGGGCCAGGACCAAGAAGAAAAGTCCCAGTACTGCGAACACGCTTCGAACCGCTGGTCGGAAGATGCTCAATCGAGGGGCGAGGCGAGCCAGCATTGGGACGTCCGCGAATCGCCTGATCGCTCGTCGACGCGCGAGCACACCCCACCAGGCAAGGATGCCGACCCCGGCGACGAGCCAGAGCCATGCGAGTGAATCGAGATGTTGGAAGTTGAGATCCATGAGTCGTCAAGCAAGCGGTATTCAGGGGAGCGTGCGAAAGCGGGTGTGTACGAGAATCTGCTCGCTCGCGAGCAGGAGCAGTGCGATGAGCAGGAGCGGAGGAAGTTCCAGCCCACCGAGGGACAGTGGTTGCACCGCGAGATCGCGATAGGAGCGATAGCGGCGCTGCTCCGTGGTGGTCTTCTCAAGGTCGTCGATTTCGGTGTAAATGCGACGAAGACTGTCGGTGTCCGTGGCGCGAAAATACTTGCCGCCGGTCGCGTCGGCGACCGCTTCAAGGGTTTTTTCATCGATCGAGACCCGTTGCCGACCCATGATCTGCCGACCGAAGGGGTCGCGAGCGGGAACCGGCGCCACTCCGTTGGATCCAACCCCGATGGCGTAGATGCGGACGTCGAAGGCGCTGGCAATCTCGGCTGCCACCAACGGATCAAGGTCGCCGGCGTTGTTTTCGCCATCGGTCAACAGCACGATGACCCGGCTCTTGATTCTTCGGCCCGCTGCATCACCTCGCTCGTCGAGCTCGCGAAGCCGTTCGACTGCGAGCGCAATCGCATCGCCGATCGCGGTTCCGTCTTCGCTCTGCTCCGTGGCGATCCGGACCTTGTCGAGGGCGTCGATGACGTAGGGATGATCAAGGGTCAGCGGACTGACGGTATCCGCGAAACCAGCGAAGGTGATTAACCCCACGAGGTCGTCGGGGCGGCCCATGAGATCGTCGTCGCCTTCGATAAAGTCGGTGAGCACCTTCTTCACGGCGGTGAGTCGGTTGACTCGACCGCCCGCGAGTTCGAAGTCCAGGGCCCGCATGCTGCCAGACCGGTCGATGACCGACTGGATCGCGATTCCTTCGACGAAAACTTCGCTCCGCTCGTTGGCTTTGATCGGACGGGCAATGCAGATGATCAACAGGACGATGCCTGCAACTCGGAGGCTCGGGGGAAGCCAGCGGATCCGGCCCACCCAGCTGCGTCCGGCGGCGGCGAGATCTCTGGTCGACGCGTGCACGAGCGTCGCGCGTCGACGCCACCGAGGGAGCACCGCCAGAAGGGCGAGAGGCAGTAGGAGCAGCCACCATGCAGAACCGGGATGGAACCCGAGTCGTTGAAGCTCGGGGAGCCAGTCGAAGAGGGCGTTCATGATCGATCCTCCAGATCGTCAAGGCCGTCGACGGCGCGATGGATGGCCGATGCTCGGGCGTTGACGTGTCCGGATCGTGGTGATCGTGGAGGATCGATGGCGTCGCGTTGGGGTGACGTTTCGTGTTCGATTCGGGGGCCGGCCTCGACCACGAATTCGCGAGTGATCTCGAGCGCCCGGTCGCACTCCGTGACCATCGGTCGGTCACCGGCGAACTTCACCAGGTCGGCGGCCCGAAGCAGTTTTGCGAGGCGTCGGGCCTGGTCGACGGTCAGTTCGGGATGGCTCCCGGCTTCGGTGATGAACTCTTGGGTCGTCCGTTCGGGGGCTGCGATGTGGAAGCGTCGTTCGATGAAATCGCGGGCGATATCGGTTAACTCGGTGAAGAAAGGTTCAATCTCGCCGGCGTACGGGAGTCGACGGGAAGCCAGCTGCTCCAGGGCCGAAAGAGCCCATCGATCCGCCGGCTCCGGTGGTGCCGGTGATCCGGGCCGTCTCGCCCGCCACCAGAAGAAGGCGAGGATCGCGAGCGTCGCAATGGAGCCGGTGACGACCAAGGACACGAACCACCAGTCGATCGGTGCCTTCACTTTGACCGGATCGGAGATGTCGCGAAATTGCTCAGGTCCGGCGTCGAGTCCGGCTACCGACGCCACCTCGATCGTGCGGGACGGGAACGTCACACTCGCGGTACCGAGGCGGATGGTGATGGGGGGGAGTTCCAGACGCCCGGCATCGAAGGTACGCAGCGTGAAAGATGGAGGCTGGCGGCTCGACCCCGATGCCGTGGGATTCGATCGACGTCGGTCATCGAGGACTTCGAAGCGTCCCAGCACTTCTCCGGGCCGAGGAAGTTCTAGAGACTGACCTGTTTCACCCACCACCGTGAGGCGGAGGATGATCGGGACCCCGGACTCGGGTCTTTCCGTCTCAAGCGTGAGCGAGATGTGGTGTGAGTCGAGGTCGACCGTCATGGTCTGACCGGCGACGAGGAGAGGTGCTGTTTCGGTCGCTTCCGATGTGGCGTCTTCCTGAACTCCGGTCGCCGCGGATGCCATCGCGGATCCTGAGCCAACGCACAGACCGAAACACAGACCCAAAAGCAGACCGAAGCGCAGACCGAAACACAGACCGAAGAACCGGCAAGAGAGAATTCGATTGGTCATCGCGACCGCCTCCTCTCCCGGCGTCGAAAGTAGGCCGTGAGGGGTTCGACGAAGTCGATACCAGTTTCGATTTCGATGGGATCGACCTTCATTCGACGGAACATCGTTCTTCGCTCGAGGGTACGGGCGGTCACCTGTTCGGCAAAACGGCGTCGGACGGCTCGTCGTCCCGTGTCGACGAGGATCCTCTCACCGGATTCCGGATCGGTGAATTCCACGAGTCCCATGGAGGGGATCTCTCGTTCGCGACGATCGTCGACCACCACTGGGACGACGTCGTGGCGACGGCGGGCCGCTCGAAACGGAGTCTCCCAGTTGGTATCCATGAAATCGCTTGCGACGAAGACCACCGATCGCTGCCGCAGCACGCGATCAAGTTCCTTGATCGCGGGGCCGATCGCCGTTCCCCGTCCTTGCGGACGGAGGGCGAGCAACTCTCGAACGATCCGCATGATGTGCCGCGTTCCCTTTCGGGGCGGGACGTACTTTTCGACGCGATCGGTGAACGCGAGAAGGCCGACCTTATCGTTGTTGAAACTGGCGCTGAAGGCGAGGGTGGCGACGATCTCCGCGATCAGATCCCTCTTGAACTGGCCTTGCGTGCCAAATCCGAGCGATCCAGAGACATCGACGGCGAGCATCACCGTCAACTCCCGTTCCTCGCGGAAGAGCTTGATGTGTGGATCGCCGAGACGAGCGCTCACGTTCCAATCGATGGATCGGACGTCGTCGCCAATCTGGTACGGGCGGACCTCCTCGAACTCCATGCCTCGGCCTTTGAAGGCAGAGTGATACTGGCCGGCCAAGGCTGCACTGACGACGTGTCGCGTACGGAGTCGTATTCGTCGCACTCGGCGCAGCAAGTCCTTGGCGTCTTCCGCCGGAAGCGAGCCGTCGTCGATCGAGATGGTGTCGGGGTTTCGTTTCACGGGACCGGAACGTGATCAAGTAGCGAGGAGACAAGGTCGTCAGCGGTCTTCTCTTCGGCTTCGGCCTCGTAGGAGAGACCGAGCCGATGCCGGAGGACATCCGGCGCCGCATCCTTGACGTCCTGAGGGACGACATAGCCCCGGCCCGCCAGGAAGGCGCGGGCCTTCGCGACAAGGAGGAGCGCGATGGTCGCCCGTGGGGACGCGCCGAACTCCACGAGTTCGGCGAAGTCGAGGCCGGCCGCTGCAGGATCTCGCGTGGCCACGACGAGGTCCACGACGTACTCGCGGATTCTCTCGTCGACGTGGATTCGATCGACGAGCGTCCGCGCTCGGGCGATGTCACTCGGGTCGACGACGGCTTCAATCTCGAGATTGGTCGAGGTCTTCGCCATCCGATCGAGAATCTGCCGCTCCTCAGCGCGATTGGGATAGCGGACCAGGAGTTTCATGAGGAACCGATCGACCTGCGCTTCGGGAAGGGGATAGGTCCCTTCCTGCTCGATCGGATTCTGCGTCGCGAGCACCATGAACGGCTCGGGAAGGGGATGGGTCTCGTCACCGATGGTGACTTGTCGTTCCTGCATGGCTTCGAGCAATGCCGACTGCACCTTCGCTGGCGCGCGGTTGATCTCGTCCGCCAGAATCAGATTCGAGAAGATCGGGCCGGTCTTCACCACGAAGTCGCCCTCGGAAGGGCGGTAGATCAGGGTGCCGATCAGGTCGGCGGGGAGGAGATCCGGTGTGAACTGGATCCGCTTGAACTCAGTGCGGATCCCCTTCGCGAGGCTGGCGATGGCCGTCGTCTTGGCCAGCCCCGGGACCCCTTCGATGAGCAGATGCCCATTCGCAAGCAGACCGACGATGAGGCCGTCGAGGAGCTCCTGCTGGCCCACGATCACCCGGTGCATCTGCTCCTGAAGTCGACGGAAAGGCTGGCTGGCCTCGGCGACTTCCGCTTCAAGACGAGCGGTGTCGTCGGTGGTCGGGACGGTCGTGGTGTTGTCGTTGGTCATTTGGACAGGACCTGTTTGGGGGTTCACGGGGAAAGGAGCTCGAGGGTCGAGTTCGGCAGGCTCCGGAAAGTGCGTCCGGGCGTCAAGCGTACAACGAAGACGAACTTCCGTTGCATCGATGCCGGAGCCTCCGAGGTACGATTTCAGTATCTTCCGGGTTCGCGATGCGGCGGATCTTCGACCAGATTCGTGAGCCCGGAAATAGGAGCACCACCTTGCGAATTGGATGGATCGGATGCGGCGTGATGGGGACCTCGATGGTCGGCCATCTCTTGGAAAACGGCCACGGAGTCCGGATCTTCACCCGAACCCGGGCCCGGGCTGAATCGGTGCTGGAGAAGGGGGCGGACTGGGCGGAGAGTCCGCGGGAAGCGGCGGAAGGAACCGATGCCGTCGTCTCGATCGTCGGCTTTCCAGAGGATGTCGAATCGGTGCACCTGGGGACAGAAGGGACGCTCACCGCGACCCGGGTCCCGCCGATCCTCATTGACATGACGACCAGCGACCCCGCACTGGCGATCAGGCTCCATGCCGCGGCGGCCGAGCGAGGGGTTGCCGCCATCGACGCCCCGGTGTCTGGCGGTGATGTCGGGGCCCGAAACGGAACACTCTCGATCATGATCGGCGGAGATCTCGCCGCGGTTGAGAAGGCACGCCCCATCTTCGAGGCATGTGGAGAGACCATCGTGCACCAAGGCGGCCCAGGGGCCGGGCAGAAAACGAAGATCGTCAATCAGATCCTGGTCGCCGCCTCGATGATCGGGGCCTGCGAGGCAATTCTCTTTGCGGCTCGAGCCGGCCTCGACGCACGCACCGTTCTGGCGTCGGTGGCCACCGGCGCGGCTGGCAGCTGGACGCTTTCCAATCTCGTTCCCCGCATGTTGGATGGAAACTTCGAGCCGGGGTTCTTTATCGATCACTTCGTGAAGGATCTGGGAATCGCGGTGGGTGAGGCTCGCAAAAACGGTCTGGATCTCCCGGGTCTCGAAATGGCGGAACGTTTCTATCGAGAGGCGAAGACCGAGGGGCTCGGATCCAAGGGAACCCAAGCGCTCCTCTTACTCCTAGAGGCCAGGCAGCAGGACTGACCGAAAAAGCGAGTTTCCAGAGCCAAGAAGGGTTGTTTCCTCGATTTCTCGTCATCGAATCGACCCGCGGGACGCGAATGGAGCCGAGACGGACAGAGGTGTATCCTCTAGAGATGGTGGTTTCCGGGGGGTAAAGGTCTGGAATATCACCAGATGCTTGGTACACTTCTCGATCCGAAGTTCGGCCACGAGGTGGCCGGCTCCAGTTTCACGCCACGCCGGACCGATCTGCCATGGATCTCACCCCGTCCACCACCGTCACTTTCACGATCACCTCGATTCCTAAGAACGAGCGTGGTGTGAAGACCCTGAACCGACTCATGAAGATGCAGCCGGAGGTCCAGAAGGGCCTCTCGATGCTCGCACGCCGTCGTCGGCAGAAGGACAACGTTCCGACGAGTCGAGCCGGTCGAATCTGGATCAGCCGAAAGCGGCCGACCCAGCTCACTCGCGTCGAGGTCGGCGAGAGCTTCACCCTTCGGGTGAGCCCGCACATCATTCCCGACATCAAGAGTGTTGCCGCCTACCTTGAGATGAAGGCTGCCTGATCCATCGAAATCGGTCCAACGGATCGATGAGACGGTCAATGAACAAATGATAGAACGGCATCGTGCAACGCACGATGCCGTTCTTCTTTTCTTCTGAGCCGTCGTTGGTTCAGTCCGCTCTCGCGGTGAGCAGCAACGCCAGCGGACGCTGGTCGGCGAGGGCGGGCACCAGCATGACGCTCGCCGCGACGGGCATGACAAGGTCGATGTCGGTTTCGATTTTTCGGGTGCCGCCGACCGCGGCGCCGATCAGCGTCGCACGGAGACCACAGCGAAGTCGATGTCGAGCGGCATCCCAGCGAAGGGTCAGGGTGATCGATGTCTCGAGTGCCGCGTCAGAGGCTCCGATGGTCGCGGATCCTCCGGGTTCGACGTTCAACTCACCGTCGAACACCTTGGTGGCCAGTGGCGACTTTCTGATGGCAATGATCGATGCGGGCGCCTTCGGCCCGTGGGCGAGTCGGAGTCGATCGAGTTCGGAGGCTTGGATTTCGACGACTGAGATCGAGAAGGCGACCCGGTCCGGGTGGGCGATCCGAAGCGACTCGAGGAGTCGGCCGACTTCGAGTTGCACGAAGGCGGGTGCCATGATCAGCAATGATCGCGGATGAGTTTCGACCCGGCCGACGGATCCACCGACCTCGTACCAGTCGTCCGTGATGATGAGGTTGCGAATCAAGGCGGTGATCTCGGCCGCATTCTGGAACGGCGTACTCGCGGAGTCTGAGGCAGCAAGCGGGACGCGAGGCTCGAAGAGATCCGCGACGGGGTGGAGGAGTGGCGATGCATGCCGACCGACGTTGCTCACGGTGGTGAGCCGGAGGCCGTCGGGGCTGCCGTCGATCACTGGACGCTCGTAGTCTGCGCCGACCTGGGTCAGGATCTGATCCAGCACGATCCGAAGTGATCCGGGTTGGGGATCCAGGGTGACGCGATCGTCGGGATTGATTCCGATCGTCCCGAGCGCGGTCCAATCCGCATCGATGCGCAGTCCGCCGAGACCGGCCAGGATTTCCAGAACCTCCTCTAGTTGGAGTTCTCGAGCCGGAGGTGACACTCGAACCCGCTCCGCGTCCTGCAGGCGTTGGATGGACCGGACGATCGGATCCGGAGTCATGTTCAGTGCGACGGTGGATTCGACGGCGGGGGCCGGGGCATTCTCGGGCCCGGTTTGGGGCGACGTGAAGGCCATCATGCCGACGAGTAGGGCACCGAGGGACATCAAGACTCGATCTCCCGATGTTGTGCCAGTTCGATGATGGCGTCGATGCGTTGGTGATCCGCGGTGTTGAGGCTGGACTTCAGCAGTGCATCACGAGCCATCTCGATGACCTCCCTCGAGAGTGGCGCTCCCCGAGTCTCTAGGCCCGCCTGGTCATTGAGGTGTTCGAGGATAGAGTCGAGACGACCGGCGTCGTACAGTTCCTTGAAGGCGTCGATCGCACGCGGTTCATACCAGGTACCGGCATGGGCTTGAAGGTCCTCAAGCGCGAGTGCGGGGGCGTTGTCGCGGATGTCGTCGCGATAGGGTCGACGGCCCGTCATCGCGTCGAATGCGTCGATGACTGCGAACCAACGTGCTTCGATGGGGATGTTCATGCCGCGTAAGCCGTCGGGATACCCCGTTCCATCCATCCGTTCATGATGGCTGCGGACCACGTTGAGCACGAACGGATCCTCGACCCCGAGACGTCGCAGTCTCTCCCAGCCGTCGACGGGGTGCCGCTTCATCGTGAGGTACTCGACGTCCGTCAGGCCAGTGGGTTTCGAGAGGATGTCGCTGGGGACATCGATCTTTCCGAGATCGTGGAGCACCGCGCCGAGCATGAAACTCATGATGTCGGAGATCGGCATTCGATCGGCTTCGGCCATCGCCTGTGCGTACATGGTCACCCGCCAAGTATGGGCGCCAGTGCTGCGATCCTTGAGTTCCACGATGCGGCCGAGCGCGTTGGCAAGCTTGAAGTCCACGGGATCAGCCTAGCAAGGTCGTCGTCCCGAGGGCTCAAGAAATCTTCGTTTCGAACGCCATTCGCCAAGCGCCCGGTCACGCGGGGCGAGCGGGGGAGAGCGGGCTCAGCAGGGTCGGGAGAGGATCGCTCGTCGGATGGGAACCAGCACCGACGGGATCAGTCGCTCTTCGACGAGTCTCTCGCCGTGACCCGCGAGGCGGGCAAAGAGTGCCGGAAGTTCGTCGAGTTTCTTGATCGGGCCGCTCGACCGGACCGTCAGATAGACGCTGATCGGATCGTGGCCGTCCAGCGCCGGGGTTCCTCCCGCAACGCGTGCGGGCCTCGACTTTACTTCGAAAAACGCCTGCATTCTCGGATCGTCGTCGAGGGAAATTCCGATGAACGGCTGCGCTTCCACCAGTCGCTCGCGATCCCGATCCACGAGATCGGCGAGAGGTGATTCGGCCAAGAGTGCTTCGAAGACGATCTCATCACGATCTCGATCCACTTCGAAGTCGAATCCGAATACGAGTTCGAGGTGATCGAGATCAAGCGGACTCACCGAGAGGAAATACGGCGCGACCTCAAGGATCTTTCGATGTAGCTTGTACGCCTCTTCCAACGAAGAGGGGTTCACGGTGCCGCTGCGCAGCGTCGTCTGGCGGAGGGCGACCCAGGAGTACGTGCCGTCGATGTCTTCCGATTCGAGCGCGCATTCTCCCTCGTACCTCTTCAGCCGTTCGAGTCTCGGAAACTCTCGCTGGATTCGCTGGAAGAGATCCAGAACCGACTCCCGGCCTTCGGGAATGTCCATGGTCAGCGCGATCTTCTGATTCAGATAGAAGTCGGAGCAGAGGGCAGTGATATTTGAATCCACGTGACGTATCGCTCCGGTCTGGTCAGGGTCGTTCTCGGGGGCGGGGTCGTTCCGCTGCATCCCAGAGACCAACCTGATCCTCGGCGGCGTGGAGCGTAGACCGCGGAGCCTGTTTTCGGTGCTCTACGACGTGTTTTCCACCAGACGAACCACGATCAGGGGGCTGGCGCTGGTCGTCCCAGATACGAAGCGGTCCGCCAAAGCCATTCCAGTGGTCCCATGCGGAATCGACGCAGCCAGAGTACGCAGAAGGTCGCGACGAGGCCGTAGACCCCGATCGAAGCGAAGAGAAGCTCGGCGTATCCGAGGTTGCCGAACTGCTGGAGCCCCCAGAAGGACACGAGCCAGAGGAAGACGACGCTCTCGAGGATGTAGGCACTGAGCGACATGCGGCCCACCGACGCAAGTCCGCTCGCGAGGGGCATGCGCCCCGCGGCGCAGGCTCGGCCGACCAGGCCGATGATGCCGAGGGCGAGAATGGCGGAGGAGAGATCATGTGCCGCCCCCATCGCCGATCCCAGCCACGGACCGGCGTCCCCGGACAGTTGCCCAAATGCCAGCAGCACTTCGACCGGCAGGCCGATCGCGATGCCCCAGATTGCTAGGTTGCCGAGAAGTCGGCGGCCTTCGGGGCGGAAGAGACCGACGTCGTGGAACCACGATCCGACGAGGACCAAGCCGAGGACATGCCAACCGTAGGTCAGGAAGAAGAACACGTTCGTGAAAAGCCAGATAGTCGTCCGGAACAGGAACGCATCGGCGAACGGACCGTCGCGAAACGCCACGGTCTCTGCGTTAGTCCAGATCGGACTGGCGGGATCGAAGTTTGCGGCCTGCATCGCCGCGAACCCTCGAAGCGTCAGGTCGGGATCCCCAACTTCCGGCGATGAGATCATGGCGAGCAGACCAAAACCAAACGTCGCCACCATCGACACCACGAGGCAGGCGAGACCGAGTCCGAGTCGGACCTTGGTAGGAAGTTGGATGAGTAGGATCATCATCATTCCCACGATGGCGTACTGGAACAAAATGTCTCCGTACCAGAGGAGGAGTGCGTGCAGCAGGCCGAAGATCCCGAGGATGGTCATTCGACGGGCGAGGAATCCCGCCGAACGCCCGGTTTGCGCGATGAGTCGCGCACACTGCATGGCGATGCCGAATCCGAAGAGGACCGAGAAGATCGAGATGAACTTGAACTGGAAGAAGGCCGAGACTACGAAGATGGCGGCCGTGTCGAGGTCGCTCGCCTCAGCGTTCAGATCCACTGCGGTCGTCATCGGGAAGGCGAAGAACCAGGCGTTCACGACCACGATTCCGAATAGGGCGAGACCTCGGAGCACGTCGATCGACGCGATCCGCTCCCGCGGATCGGCCAGCATCGAGGAAATGGGCGGTGCAGTCATTGATGGATCCCTTCTTTGATCGGGTCCGAACGATCAAGTAACGAGGCGTTCTTGAGACGTCATGGTTTCGAGGCGGGCGGTCGCAGATCCAGAGTGCCTGCGTTCGAGGTCGGGTTGGCGTACCGGCGAATCGGAGGTCGTTGAAGGTAGGTGAACCAGCGCCAGAGCCACTCGGATGGGCCGAGCAGGAAACGGCGGTTCCACAGGAAGCAGGCACCTAGGACACAGGCGTAGACCGCAACCGCGATCGCAACCGCCGTCGTATGACCGACCGACCCGAACCAGCCGAGTCCCCACCATCTGAAGATCGCGGCGAGCAGGAGCGACTCGAGGAGGTAGGCGGTCAGAGACATGCGTCCCGCGGCGGCGAACCACTTTGCCAGCGGAAGTCGTCCACGTTCGACCAGGTTGGCCACCACGCCGGCGTAGCCCACGGCGACCGCCGCCGCGGCGATCGGGTGGATGAACGCCCACCACGCCGCCCCGGCGGCGCTGCTGCCTCGAAGATCCGGCGGAAGCGCGTGGATGATCTCGAGCGGTAGTCCGATCATCAAGCATCCGAGGATCACTCGAGATCGCCATGATGCAGCTTCGGGCCGGAAGAAACCTCGTTCGTGAAGCACCGTTCCGAGGAGGACGAGTCCGAAGAGAAACCAGCCATAGAACCGGACCGCGTAGCCCATCGATCCTCGCCACGACATGAATCGCTGCTGCACCACGTCGGTCCAGGGACCGACCGCAGGAAGCGGCGGGCGCTCGAGATCCGATTCCGCAGTCAGAAGCGGAGGCAGATCGACGGTGTCTTTCGGAGCGGCCGTTTCGATCGGTGGGTTGGCCACGACCAAGGTGGTTCGTTCGCTCGACGGAGCGAGCCATTGTTGCAGCGGAGTTTTTGCGACGAGCACGCCGGACAGCAGGATCAGGAAGAGGCCGAGGGTCAGTCGCAGTCGCATCGAACGGCCGAGGAGCGGAAGGGTCATCACGCCGATGCCTGCGAAAACAAAGAGGATGTCGCCGAAGAAGAGACCGAAGGCGTGCAGGAGCCCGATCGTGCCGAGCCAGACCAGGCGCCGGACTTCGAAGCGGATTGATCGGGCCTTGGTGGACATCAGGCGGGTTCGTTGGGCCGCGAGGCCAAAGCCGAACAGCAGCGTGAACAACGCTAAGAATTTCTGGTGGCCGAAGGCGAGATCGAAGGCGGCGACGATTCGGTCGAGGGTGTGTCCTTCGAGTCTCCAGGGGCCCGCGATCGCACGAGTGAACGGCATCGAGAAGAACCGCACGTTCTCGATCACGATGCCGAGCAACGCGATTCCTCTGATCACGTCGATGCAGACGAGCCGGCCGCGGCGTTCGATGGGGTGGACTTCGCTGATGGCGTCGTTCCCTGGAGAGT
>JAPKCC010000096.1 GCA_028823105.1 Phycisphaerales bacterium
CCGGGGCCTGAAACGTCGAACAAAGTTTCGACGTCTGCAGTCGCCATTCCGGCAACTGCTGCTGAGGCGAGCCCAGCCATAAGAAAAGTACCACACTTCATTTCTAAATCCTCCAAAGGAATTGGGAACTGACTCGCCTAACACATTGGGAATAGGGCACGAGTCGAAAATTGGGAAACCAACACGTCGAAGATACCCAAAGTCCACGTATTCAGAAATGAAAACTCCGCGAAATGAGGCATTTACCTGATTCTGCGAGAAAAAGATCGTCTTAAAGCCTCAATAACGGCGATACAGATTCTTCGATCCTGTTTATCGGACGAGAAAGGCCAGTTTTTTCGTGCTAGAGGCCTTCTCTTTGAATCTGCGAGTGGCCCTCTCCTCCTCGCCTTCACGTTGGGCATCAACACCATGCTCCTGTGGACCCAAGTGACAGAAGTCTGTACGCAAAATGAAGCCTGTTGTTCCGTAGACAACCAGCCCCCGATCTCAAAGATCGAGGGCTGGCGTGGGTTTCTTCTCTTCTTCTTCGAACGGATCAGGCTCGTCGTCGGCGGCCGGCTAGGCCAGCGACTCCGAGTAGGGCGAGAACCCCGGGGGTCGGAACCGCAAGGCCGTTCATTCCCAGGACGCCTGTCCAGCTGGTGTCCACCGAGGTCGTATAGCCATTTGCGATCTCGATGATCCAGTCACCACCGCCGCTCAAGCCAAAGGCGGCCAGATCCGCCGAGTATCCATACGTACCCGACGTGGACGAGTCCCAGTCCGGCGGGAAGTCGCCTCCCACTGCGTAGCCAAAGGAGAAGTTGTAGCCGCCGAATTCCACCGAATTGCCGTTTGGATCTGTGAATCCAAAGAGGACGTCACCAGCCCAGGTGAAATCGCCGGTATTCGTGAAATCGATTGCGAAGTCGATTGAATCCAATGCACCCTCTGCATTGAGTACGTAGGAAGTCATCTCGGTTCCGTTCGAATTCAGCAATTCGAAGTCGAAATCGACGTCAGCGACGGCTATTCCACCGATCGCAAGTGGAACCAGACCGCTCGCAATGAGCATTGAAGAACGTTTCATCGTTGGACCCTCCAAGAGTTCAGCCTGTAGATGTTTCAAGGCTGGACTCACATGTCTTGATCGAGCTTTTCCTCAAAGCGAACATTCGCCGAGTCAGCCGCCCGTTTTCCCTGCCTTGAGATTGCCTCAAATCATCGTTGAATCAAGTTCGGTCGGCCTCCGGGAGGCGATTTAGCGGCCAAGACGCGTCTTAGATGACGCGGCGATGAACAGAACTAGTTGTTGGTCAGAGACTTACGCCTCGCGCTGAGCGACGCAAAAAAGACGGCCTTTTTTCAGGAAAAAGCATTGCCGCCGTACTGGAACGGCGTGATCGAGGACGCGGTGATACGGCCTGGTCGCAAGATGACCAACGCTCCACAGAGACGTTCGTCGCCAGAACCCATCTCATAGGGCGTGTGTACCGCCGTCCGCATGTGCCTGAGTACGGCATCGGGATCGCGTCCGATGATCGAGGCGTAGGGCCCGCACATCCCGACATCCGTCTGGAAGGCGGTTCCTCGAGGCAGCACGCGAGCGTCCGCGGTCGGAACATGGGTATGGGTGCCGAGCACCGTGGATACCCGGCCGTCCAGATGAAAGGCCGTGGCGGCTTTCTCCGCAGTGGCCTCCATGTGCACATCGACCAGGGTGCCCGCGACCGAGGGATTCGCCTCGAGCAATTCGTCTGCGACCGCAAACGGGTCGTTCGCAGGGAGTCCCATGTACACCCGCCCAAGAATGCTGAAGACGAGGAAGTCTCCGCCACCGCAAGCCTTCGGAAGCGGTACCCGGACGAATCGTTTTCCGGGGGCATGGGCGGAGAGATTGGCCGGCCGGCAGATTGGTTCTGACGGGTCTTCTAGGAACGGAACGATTCGGCGATCACGGTAGACGTGATCTCCGAGCGTGACCGCATCAATCCCAAGCTTGCGAATGGCGTGGTAGAGATCCGGGCTGAGTCCGGATCCGTTTCTGAGGTTCTCAGCATTCGCGATGATCAGATCGGGCTCATGATCTCGGCGGAGATCATCCAGGTGGGCGATGAGCGTTCGCCGCCCAGGTGCTCCGTTGAGATCCCCGAGAAACGCTACTCGGGCCGCTCTTGGGGATATCTTGGTGTCAGAGGGCCTTGTTTCGGTGGGTGGCTGGCTTGTCATGGCGTAAGCACGGTACACTTCCGGGGTCGGGTCCGGTGCTCGGTCGCAGTCGCGATCCAGCCCCCCGACAGCGGATGAGTCTGATTCTCGTGTCGAGTCGAGTGTCTGCCAGAATTCTTCTTCCAGAAGTCTTCTTTCAGAAGTCGTCTTCGATGGCGGGGCGTAGGTGCGAAGGTGTTCTTGCCATCGTGCTCGTGGACTTCGAGATCGACTCGCACACATCCGTCCTTGGTTCACGCTCGATGGTTGGTGGTGTTGATCGTGTTGATCGTGTTGATCGTGTTGATCATGTTGATCATGTTGATGATTTCGTTCATGTCATTCATGTCATTCATGTCATTCAGATCGTCGATCGAGCAGCGTTCCTTCCGGGATTTAGATGCATTCATGCACTCATGCGTTCATGCATGAACCTACGTACAGAAGTACGAAGTACAGGAGTTTACGAATTTGAAGCACAAGCAAGGCGATCGCGTGATCCATCCCGGACGGCCGGAATGGGGAATCGGCGAAGTGATGAAGGTTGAACTGATCACCCGTGACGGTCGGCCGGATCGGCGGGTCTGGATCAAGTTCCCCAACGAGGGTACGAAGACCGTACTGGCCAGCATTGCGGGACTCGAGACGATCGAGAAGCCGATCAGCGAGGTCGCAGCGGAGAGCGACACGTTGTTGGATCGAGAGGACTCCCACGAGTCGGGATGGCTGGGCGCCATCGCCAAGAACCGTCCAGAAGAGGCGATGATCGCCATCCCGGATCGGGCGACGGATCCCTTCGTCGCGGCCAGCGGACGCCTCAAGTTCATCTACGGTCTCTACCGCTTCAACAAGAGTGGCGGTTCCATCATCGAGTGGGCGATCGCCCAGACCGGGCTTGACGACCCACTGGCTCGTTTCAATCGCCATGAACTCGAAGAGTTCTTCGATCGATGGTGCTGGGAACGGGATCGCGTCCTGGCGCGGACCATCGACGAGGCACGAAGGGACGGCGAACCGGTCGAAACGCTCCTTCGCGACGCCCCCCCCGCCGCCCGCCGAGGTCTGAAGAAGGCTGCCCCGGCTCGCTGAGCCCGTCCGTCCGAAAACAACCCCGCGGTGAGGTGGCCTCCTCGGGTCTGCGAGGTCTGGTCGGCTTGCGCGGCCATCGGTGCGGCGGAACAAGTTCATCCTTGATCAATGACTTGGCGGACTTCCATTTCCGTGGCATCTGTTCATTCGTCCACCGACGATTTGAGTCGTCGACATTCCCACCGATTTGAAACAGGAAACAAAAGACATGGATGAAATCACCTTTCAGCGGAAGATGCAGGAGCTCATGTCCCGAATCCAGGCCATGCCGGAATCGACCGACGAGCCGAGCGAATGTGTGGAGAAGATCGGAGAACGCCGAAGTCGCATCAAGGCTTCGGTGGCGGAACTCCAGGAATCACTCGATTACCTTCGCTTGAGCGTGAAGTACCTCGTCTTTGACCTCGAGGCAACTCGCCGCGAGAACACCTACCTCCGGCGAATGCTCGAGCAGTCCAGCCGAGACGCCCAGCGTCAGATCGAGGATGAGGAGCCGAACGAGGACTTCGGAGACGAAGAACGCTTCGATTGAAAATAACTCCCACGGCGTCGCTCCATCCATAGGAAGACGCCGATCCCGTGAGGCTGGTGGTTCCCAAAGTGGCCGATCCAGGTTGGCCCCGACCAGCACTCACCTGAAACGCGTACCGGTTCTGCCGGTACGTGTTTCGTTTTTGCGTCCACCCAGAGGGCCACGCTGCCGGTAGACTCTCCGCGTGATCGGTAACCAAATACGAAACATCAAGCGTTGGAAGCAGATCGTCCAGGTCCTCGCCCGATATGGGTTCGTGGAATTCCTCCGCGAAATCGGACTCGGAGACGTCGTCGCGTCGGTGCTGGAACGGGTCCGGTTCGGTCGGGGCGAGGCCGAACTCATGCGAATGCCCACGCCGGTGCGTCTTCGCAAGGCCATGGAAGAACTTGGGCCGACGTTCATCAAGCTTGGGCAGGTACTTTCCACACGGCGGGATCTCGTCCCCGATGAATGGGCGACCGAGTTTGCGAAACTCCAATCCGGCTGCCCGTCAGTTCCGTTCTCCGACATCGAGGGCCAGTTGGATGAGGCCTTCCCCGATGGTGTTGATTCGATCTTCCGGTCGATTGATCACACCCCGATCGCGGCGGCATCCATGGCCCAGGCGCATCGGGCGGTGCTGCTGGATGGAACCACCGTGGTGCTCAAGATTCTCCGTCCCAAGATCCGTGAGATGATCGTCGGTGACATGGAGGCGCTTCGTTTTCTGGCCAACCTTGTCGACGAACACATTCCCAACGTCGGGTTCGATCCCAAGGCGACGGTCGAGGAGTTCGCCAAGGAACTCGATCGGGAGACCGACCTCACCAACGAGGGCCGGGCGACCGAGCGGCTCACCACGATGTTCGCCGACGATCCCGAAGTCGATTTTCCAACCATTCACTGGCAGGCGACCACTCGTGACGTGCTCTGCGAATCGCTGGCGACCGGGACCCTTCTCGCTGACCTTGATGTCTCGTCGCTCACCGACGAGCAACGTCGATCGATCGTCACCATCGGTGCCGGCGCGGTCTTTCATCAGACCCTCGAAGTGGGGTTCTTCCATGCGGATCCGCATCCGGGAAACATTTTCATCCGGCCGGACGGCGGGCTCACCTTTATCGATTGCGGCATGACCGGATTCGTGGACGACCAGACCCGGCTTCGGCTGGCCGAGATCGTCTACGGGATAACCCGCAACGATGCGGACATGGTGATGCGGGCGGCCATCTCGCTGGCCGACGTAGATCTGGACAAGGTCGACATCAAGGCGGCTCGGGCGGATGTGCAGCAGCTGGTGGGTCGATTCGTCGGCGTTCCCCTGGACCGCATCGACATGGGCGGGGTGCTGGACGAATTCTTCCAGACGCTTCGCCGGCACGACCTTCGATGCCCCGCAGACGTCGTGCTGCTGATCAAGGCGCTCACCACCATCGAAGGCGTGGCGATGCAGATCGACCCGACCTTCGATCTGATCAGCTTTACCAGGCCGTACATCGAGAAACTGCTGAAGGGAAGATTCAGCCCCAAGGCCTTGGCCAGGAGATTCCGCGAAGCCGGCATGGAACTCCTGCATCTCGGCGAGACGCTGCCCGGGGAACTCTCGTCGTTCCTCCAGCGAGCGCGTCGAAATCGGCTTCGGCTACAACTCGACATCGTCGCGATCGAGGATCTGGTGGTCGGACTCGAGGACGCCTCCGAGCGGATCGGATACGCCCTGCTCATCTCGGCCCTCGTGATGGCCAGTGCAATTCTGGTGCTCGCGAGCCGCGGCACCGGCATCGCGTTTCATCTTGGCGTCGCCGGATTCGTAGTCAGCGCGACGTTCGCCTTCGGCCTGATGTTTAATGGATGGCGGAATCGGCGAAAACTCAAGAAGCGAACGCGTGCCCTGCGGCGTGCGAGAGGCGAACGCGACTGAGCCCAATCTTCGAAGTTGTCCAAGCGTCAGGCTTCGGGCAGTTCCGGAAGGATCGGATCAGGCGGCGGCGGATCGCCAATCATCGCCGCGGCAATTCGTTTCGCGTGGATGTGCGCATTCTCGACGTAGACCTCGTAGCGCCCCTGGGTTCCGTTCACAGCCGTGCCGGCCACGTGGATTCCGGGAATGCTCGTCTCCATGGTTCCGGGATCATGAAACACCGCCTTGTTGGGCCCGACCAGTTCGCAACCAAGTGCTTCGAACAGGGATCCATCCGCTTCGAATCCGATCTGAAGCAGCACGTCGTCCGTCGGTTCATCGAACCGGGAACCGTCGGCGAGCCGCTCAAGCGTGACGGCATTCGGTCCGATTGCCACAACGCGGGTCCCGAATCTGGCGGTGATCAGGCCCGACCGGATGCAGGACGCGAGTTCCGGACGGATCCAGTACTTGATTCGTGGATGAAGTTCATCGCCCCGATAGGAGATGGTGACCTCTGCACCCGCCCGCCAGAGGCGGATGGCCGACTCCGCGGCGCTGTTCTTTCCGCCGACCACGAGCACCCGTCGTCCGAAGTATCGATGCGGTTCACCAAGGGCGTCGGAGACGATCGCTCGATCCTCGCCGGGGACACCGAGGCGTCGGGTCGTCGCCGTGCCCCCAACCGCTAATATCACGCGTTGGGCTCGGATGGATCGCAGTAGGCCCCCCGCTGTCCTTGTTCGCACGACGAACCCATCGTCCGCCGGCGTCACTTCCTCGACGGACTCAAAGGTTCGAACCGCAAGATCAAACTGTCTGACGACACTCCTCAGGTACGCCAGATAGTCCTCCCGGGTCGCTTTCTCTTGGGCCACCGTTTCGAGGGGTACGCCGCCGATGGAGATCCGCTCGGGACCGGAGAACCATCTCGACTGCGGCGGAAAGTCGAAGATCTGCGCCCCGAGCGGCCCGCGATCGATGTTGATCGAATCAATCCCTCGCCGCTGCAGTTCGACGGCCGTCTCGATTCCAATCGGACCGGCACCGATGATCACGACCTGAACCGTGGTATCGGCTTGAGGATCCGGCAGGGTGGGCGATGTGTTCTCGGAAGCCATAAGGGAGTGGTCCGGTGGATCCAGAGGGAGAATCCACGAAGCGGGCGCTTCGCGTAGAAGGTTCGCCACGATAGACTCGGATTCGTGCCGTGGCCAACCATTCAGACCCGCATCATGATGGTCGTCGTCTCCCTGAGCGGCGGTTCGGTGTTCGGCAGCGACGATGTTGAGGCACCGATCTCATTCAATCGTTCGATCCGGCCGATTCTGGCTCGCTGTCTCCCGTGTCATGGGCCGGATGCCGGTACCCGAACCGCAGATCTCCGGCTCGACCTTCGGGACGACGCGATGCGGTCCCGACGTCGCGGTGCCGCCATCGTTCCGGGTGACCCGATGGGCAGCCTTCTTTTAGAACGAGTCCGGACATCTGATCCGGATCGACAGATGCCACCTCCGGGCAACGGGGCGCCGCTCGATGCCGACGAAATCGAACTGCTTCGGCGGTGGATCGAGTCGGGGGCGGAATACGAAACCCACTGGGCCTGGATTCACCCGGCTTCGTCGCCGTCGCCGCCGGAAGTCGAGGGCGACTGGCCGCGGCGCGATCTCGATCGATACGTCGCGGCCCGGCATCGATCACTCGATCTACGCCCCGCTCCCGAGGCGGATCGTGCGGTGTTGGCGCGTCGCGCATCCCTTGATCTTCTGGGAATTCCGCCGACTCTTCAGTCCGTCGACGCATTCGTGCGCGACGAGCGTGAAGACGCCTTCGAACGATTCGTCGACGATCTTCTCGAGTCTCCGGCCTTCGGGGAGCGATGGGCGCGGGTTTGGTTGGATGTGGCCCGATACGCCGACACGCGTGGGTACGAAGCCGATCGTCAGCGGACCATCTGGCCCTGGCGGGATTGGGTCATCCGAGCCTTCAACGCCGATCTTCCCTACGACCAATTCACCATCGAGCAGATCGCCGGTGATCTGATGCCCGACGCCAACGACGATTCGATTCTCGCGACGGCCTTCCATCGAAACACCATGAACAACGATGAAGGCGGAACCCGCGACGAGGAGTTTCGGGTCGCCGCGGTGATTGATCGCGTCAACACGACCATGTCCGCTTGGATGGGGCTCACCGCGGAATGCGCCGCCTGTCACGACCACAAGTACGACCCGATCGCCCAGCGCGAGTACTACCAGCTGGCGGCATTCTTCAATACCACGATGGATGCCGATCGCCCGGACGAGTTTCCATTGCTGAATCACCTGGTCTTTGAGGATCGCGCACGTCGGGACGATCTGAACGCCGAGCGAAGGAAGACCCTTGCTCGCTTGCTCGATGGTGCAGAGGCCGCGTACGTGCCCCCCGTGTCAGACGATCGATCCACCGCGAGTGTTTCGATCCTCGGCGATTTCCTTCCCCCCGGCGCATCACCCCTGGATGAAGTGGTCGATGGCGATCTTCCCTGGGACGATGTCATCACCCCCCCGCCAGGGGCCCTCCGATCGCGGAGATCGGTAGCGGCGGCCGACACCATTGCGCAACACCACTTCAACGACATCGCGCCGTCGGCTCAAGTGCAGATCATCGAGGGCGACCTCATCACAGCCTGGGTCCTGCTCGACGCCGACAATCCGCCGGATCAGATCATGCTTCAGGTGCATTCCGCCTCAAAGGCATGGGCGCACCGGGCCTACTGGGGCGCCAGCCACGTGCCGTGGGGCGTGGAAGGCACTCCCGAACGCCGCCGCCTTGGTGATCTTCCCGAGACCGGAGAATGGCGACGGCTCGAGATACAACCCTCGGACATTGGGCTCGACCCTGGGGCATCGATCACCGGTGTGGCCTGCACGCAGCACGGGGATGCGGATGGGGGCCGTACGCACTGGGGTCCCGTCGCCATCGAGCGTGCGGAGGCCGCCCTCCCGTCGTGGCAGACCGACTTCGATGCGTGGCTGGCGGTGATGGAATCGGTCGATGGCCGTGGTCTTCCGAACCCTCTTCGGGACGCACTCCGGGCCGGCGACGGACGGAGTATGGACGCCAGGGCCGGTCTAAAAACCCATTGGCGATTGAATGCGACGCCAGCCGGCATCCTCGTGCGGCGTTCGGGGGCGGTCGAACTTGATCCGATCGAGAAAGAGCTCATCGCGATCGAGGCTCGGTCCAGACAGGTCCCGGTGCTTCGTGAACAGATGGCCTCCGAACTTCGCGACACGCACGTTCTCGCGAAGGGTGACTGGCGAAGCCCGGAAGAAACGGTACTGCCGGGGACGCCGTCATTCCTCCATCCGATCGCCGATCACGGAGACGATCGTGCGTCTCGGCTGGCGTTGGCCGAATGGCTGGCGGACCGGAACAATCCCCTGACTGCGCGGGTGCACGTCAACCGGGTCTGGGAACGGTTCTTCGGTCGGGGTCTGGTCGAAACCTCCGAGGACTTTGGTACGCAGGGCACGCCGCCGGACCATCAGGGGTTGCTCGACCATCTCGCGGTCCGATTCATGGCGTCGGATTGGAGCCACAAGGCATTGTGCCGCGAGATCGTCACGAGTTCGACTTACCGGCAGTCGTCGGTGGCTTCCAGTCAGGCGATCGAATCGGATCCACTCAACCGAAATCTCGCCCGGGGCGCCCGCTTTCGACTCGAAGCCGAGGCGATTCGCGATTCGGCGCTCGAGGCCTCGGGGCTTCGTTCCGATCGGATGTTCGGGCCGCCGGTATTCCCGCCGCAACCGGACGGGGTCTGGCAGATCGTCTACAGCGGAGCGAGTTGGAACACTGCGATGGATGAAGACCGCCATCGGCGCGGGCTCTATACATTCTGGAGACGCACGGCGCCGTATCCCTCGATGGTCGCGTTCGATGCGGGGAGTCGAGAGACGTGCTCGGTGAGGCGCATTCGCACCAACACTCCCTTGCAGGCGCTCGTCACGTTGAACGACATCGCCTTCATCGAGACGGCGGGCGGTCTCGCGAGACGGGCGCATGCGGAGGTCTCGACGTCGCCGCGCCTCGAACTTGAACGAGCCTTCCGACTGGCGGTCATTCGATCGCCGGATGATGCCGAACTTGAGGTTCTCGAGCAGCTTTTGGAGTCGCAGGCTTCGCGATTCCGCAAGACGCCCGAGCAGGCTACGGCGCTGATCCTGGCATCGGGCGTTGAAAAACCAGAAGGGCTCGATCCAGCGGACTTCGCGGCACGTATCGTGGTCGCGAACGTGATTCTCAATCTCGACGAATTCCTCAACCGCGGGTGACCAACCCGCATTCGCAAAGGAGACCGGTACATGACATCCAGAAAAAACGTCGACGCCCGGGATCTCCATCGACGTCTGGTCGGCGAGGAACTCCATGCCACGACCCGAAGAGCGTTCCTGGGCCGAATGGGATCCGGGATCGGTGGGATGGCGCTGGCCTGGGCCGCAGCACAGGACGGATTGGCTGGCGGGCTCGACGACTCGTCGACCTCGATGGCCGCCGCGCTGGATCTCTCTCGTCCGCACTTCGCACCGCGGGCTAAGCGGGTGATCTATCTTCATATGGCCGGAAGTCCGCCGCATCACGACCTGCTCGATCCGAAACCCGGACTTCTGGATTGGAACGGCAAGCCCTGCCCGGACCATCTCTTGGATCCGGAGAACTTTGCATTCATCAAAGGGCATCCCGAAGTACTCGCGTCCCCGTACGCCTTCCAGGCGCACGGCGAATCAGGAACGGAATTGAGTGAGTTGCTTCCAGGGTTGTCACGGCATGCGGATCGAATCGCGGTCGTCCGATCGATGCACACCGATCAGTTCAATCATGCCCCGGCCCAGTTGCTTCTTTATACGGGGTCTCCGCGGCTCGGTCGACCTTCGATGGGATCCTGGATCAGCTACGGACTCGGCTCGGAGAATCGCGATCTCCCCGCCTACGTGGTCCTCGTTTCGGGCGGCAAGACGCCGAGTGCGGGGAAGAGCGTCTGGGGAAACGGGTTCCTCCCCAGCGTGCATCAGGGCGTGCAGTGTCGATCCGACGGCGATCCGGTGCTGTTTGCCTCGAACCCTCCGGGAATCGATCGGGACACCCGCGGCGCGACCATCGAGGCTTTGGCGGAGTTGAATGCACTTCAGTGCGAGCGGAACGGTGATCCCGAGACGCTCGCAAGAATCGCCCAATACGAACTGGCATTTCGGATGCAGGTCGCGGTTCCGGACGTGATGGACATCGCCCACGAATCCGCGAAGACCATCGAGCGCTACGGCGCGACCCCGGGTGCGGCGAGTTTCGCCAACAACTGCCTGTTAGCCAGACGAATGCTCGAACGTGATGTCAGATTTATCCAGCTCTTCGACTGGGGATGGGACACTCACGGTACGAATCCGAGTGACGACATCATCACTCAGCTTCCGAAGAAGTGCCGCGAGACGGATCAGCCGATCGCGGCCCTGCTCGATGATCTGATCGAACGAGGTCTTCTTGAGGACACGCTCGTGATCTGGTCGGGCGAATTCGGTCGAACTGCCATGAACGAACGGCGAAACGGCTCGACGTACTACGGCCGGGATCACCATCCCCACTGTTTCTCGATCTGGATGGCCGGCGGTGGCGTCAAGCCCGGGATCGTTCACGGAGAGACCTGCGACTTCGGCGCCGAGATCGTGAAGGATCCGGTCCATGTCCACGATCTGCAGGCCACGGTGCTACAGCTCTTAGGCTTCGATCACGAGCGTCTGATTCGTCGGCATCAAGGCCGCGACTTCCGGTTGACCGATGTCCACGGGAAGGTAGTCCCCGGACTCCTGGCCTAAAACCCCCCCTTCGGCTCACATCGGCGGCAGAGGGGCGTCCTTCAGGCGGTTGGACGCGACGTTCGTGAGATGACTGCCAATCAGTCTCGCCACCAGCACCGTGAGGTACACCTGCCCGATGATCGCCTCGAGGTTGGCGAGTGAACGGGCGAGTTCGCTCTGGGGCGTGATATCGCCGTATCCGACCGTGGTGATGGTAATCAGCGAGAAGTACGCCATGAGGCGATCTGGACCGAGGGACATATCCGCGCCGATCGGCGCCTCCGGAAGAAAGAACGAGGATGGTTCGATCAGGATGAGTATCGAATAGACCGACGCAAACACGCCGCTGATCAACAGGTAGACCGAGACCGATCCACAGATCGTGTCGGCGTCGACGTCCGTCGTCGTAAACACGTCGGCGCTGATCAGGAGGATCAAGTACGAGAGGAGCACGGTGTCGAGCGAGAGGGCCAGAGCGGTGAACAAGCTGTGATCGGCCGACGGAAGGTATCGACCGAGGATTCCGACCGCGATCGCGGTGATTCCGAGCGCGACGCAGGCCAGGAAGTGGCGTCGATCCTTGAAGAAGGCACGGACCGCGGCAAGGAGAACTCCACCGACCAGAAGGTCGCCGATGAAGACGTGCGACGTGACCACCTCGTAACGACCAATCAGTGGCCCGATGATCATCAACAGGAAAAGGCCGGTCATGATCCAGATATAACGGCCACCAAAATAAAGGCGCAAGAATCCGAGCGGTTCGATCTGTCGATGGCCGCCCGGGACGGTTGCCGGATGCTGGTTCTTCGATGGCATTGCGGCTTCATCGGTCACCCACCGGTTGAGTCTGGAAAGTTGAGGGTCGTCTTCTGCCCGCTATGATCTCCGGCATGGAACCCGCTCTAAAGATTCGTAGCCTCCGTTTTGCTCGGTCGGAGGGTTTCTCGATGTCCATTCCAACATTCACGGTCGCTGCCGATGAGCAGGTCCTTCTCGCCGGTCCCTCGGGGTGTGGAAAGAGCACCCTGCTCCTGCTGGCCGCCGGGC
>JAPKCC010000097.1 GCA_028823105.1 Phycisphaerales bacterium
GCGGGGACGAAAAGTGGATGACGAGGTCGTCCACGGAATGATCGATGCATCGATGACGCTCGTCATCTACTGCGAAGGTGGAATGGAAGGTGACGCATGAGTGATCTGAACCGAAACGACCAGGTCGACAGCATTGACTCCTCGATCGACGATCCCATGATCCGCGGTGGCACCGTCGATTTCTCGGTCGATGACGGTTTCGCCGAAGCAGTCAAGGGAGGGTCGCGTCGCCGAATCAATGGCAGCACGCTCCTCTTCATTGGTGTGCTCGCCGCGTCCACCGCGGGACTCTGGTCGATGCGATTTCTCGGTCGAGGAGTCGCAGCCAACGGCGACCTTGGAGATCGGGCGGAAGTCGGAAAGTGGATCCACGATGCCGAAGAACAGGGCGCGGTGCTGGGCCTCGATGACCTTCGAGTGCTCGAGCGGTTGGACAAGGGACGTCTCAACGATCTGCAGGTTGCGGCGGAAGGCTTGAAGAAGGACCGTCCTTTCCGATACTGGGGTGAAATCGACGCGGCCGACGTGGAGATGGCCCCGATCGAGGAGCGACCGGTCAATACGATCGACCAGCTCAAGAACCGTTTCAATGAGACGATCGACAAGATTGGCGAGCTCATGGCGGTGACCGCGATTCTGGCGCCGGATTCACCTCGCGCACAGGCGGTGTTGAACGGACATCGGATCATGGTGGGAGACGTGTTCGACGTTCCTCACGAGGGCGAGGAATACAACTTTGAGGTCGAACGAATAGGCCGTGACGGAGTGGTCTTCGTTTCTCGACTCGCGGAGCCTCGGCACGCGAGAAGGATCGAAGTCGGCGTCAAGCGGAACTTCTGAGTCGGAAACCGGGACGAAATGCATTGGAGCGAACGTGGGTCGATTCGACATTGAAAGACTCCTGCAGGATCTCGGAGAACCTTCTGCGGAGGCGCCGAAGGAACCATCGATTCTTAGAGATTCGACTGCGGACGCGAAGTCGTTGAGCCCGGAGGTCGATGCGTCGGTCGCCACTGGGCCTGGCAGCCCGGCATCCGTCGAGAAGACCGATCCGACCCCGCACCGGGAGTCGTCGGCCGCCTCGATGCGCTCGGCACCATCGGCACCGGATTCCCGACCGCCGGACTTTCAGACCGGCAACGGGCTCGCGGAGGAGATCGATCCGATCATCGCGCTGGATGGTCACCGGCTTCGACCGACACGGCCCGATGACGCACTTCGTGACCTATTCGTTCCGGAAGACGGGCCGGCGCCAATCGGGGGAGATCTCGTGGACCTGCTCCTTCGGGGAGAAGTCATCGATGCAGGAACGGTAGAGACCGCCCGACGGCTCCAAATGCAGTCGCCCGATCGTCCGATCTCCGAGGTGCTCATGGAAATGGGCGTCGAGGAAGTGGCAGTACAGTCGGGCGTCGCGGAAATCGCTCGTATTCCCTTCGTCCAGGTCGAATCGAATGCCATCGATCCAGGGCAGTTGCAGCGCCTTGGTATCGATTACTGTCTCAAGCACCGGGTCGTCCCCCTGAAAGCCGAGGGAAAGCGCACGATCATCGGAACTCCGAGTCCCGACGATGTCTTCCTGCTCGATGACTTGAAGCGACGGCTCGGCGTCTCGGTGGTCAAGCACGTGCTGGTCTGTGGCGGAGAGGTTGACGCGGCGATCCGGGGATTGAGCGGGGATGAGAACCCACCTTCGGCCGACATCGAGTCGATTCTCGCGGATGTCGAAGAGGATGATGTCGAATTCGAGAAAGCGGAGGTCACTGACACGGATCTCGAGGCGGAGGCGGAGAGTTCACCCGTCGTCCGCTACGTAAACCACATCATTCAGACGGCGCTTCAGGAAGGTGCTTCCGACATTCTCATCGAGCCCGGAGAGAAGACGCTCAAGGTTCGTTTCCGCATCGATGGCATCCTCTACGAATCGATGAACCCACCCAAGAAGATGCATGCGGCACTGACCAGTCGCCTGAAGATCATGGCGAATCTTGACATCGCGGAACGTCGGCTTCCGCAGGATGGTCGGATTCGAGCAACGGTCATGGATCGCAGACTTGATCTGCGTCTTTCTACGGTACCCACCGCCAATGGTGAGAAGACGGTGATGCGAATTCTCGATGATCAGGCCATTCAGGTCTCGCTCGATGCACTTGGATTCCGCCAAGACACGCTTGCGCTCTGGAAGAAGCAGATCGAACGGCCTCATGGCATCATCCTAGTCACCGGTCCCACCGGCTCGGGAAAAACCACGACGCTCTATTCATCCCTGCGGCAGATGGACATGAAACGGTTGAACATCTCAACCGTCGAAGACCCCATCGAATACAACCTGCCGGGCGTGACCCAAATTCAGACCCATGCGTTGATCGACATGACGTTCGCCCGCGCCTTGAAGGCGCTGCTGCGTCAGGATCCCGACGTGGTCATGGTGGGCGAGATCAGAGACCAGGAGACCGCCACCATCGCGGTGCAGGCGGCGCTGACCGGTCACCTGGTCCTTTCAACTCTTCATACCAACGATGCTCCGAGTTCCGTCACCCGGCTTATCAACATTGGCGTGGAACCGTTCCTGATCGGTGCCGCACTGAATGGCGTTCTGGCTCAGCGTCTGGTGCGGCGGATCTGCCCTGCCTGCGTGGAAGAGATCGAGGTCCCGGACGAGGCGAGAGAATTCCTCGCAGTTCACGGCCTCGACCGAGACACACTTCCGCAGGGGCGGGGATGTGAAGCCTGTCGGAACACCGGCTATTCGGGCCGACTCGGCCTCTACGAACTGCTCGTCTTCGACGACCATCTCCGCGATCTGATCGCATCGAGTCCGAATGTCACCGAGTTTCGTCGGATCTGCTGCGAGCGTGGGATGGTATCGCTCCGAGAGGATGGTTTTGCGAAGATCGCGACCGGCGAGACCACCGTGGAAGAAGTGCTGAGAGTCACCGAAGCGACGATCTGAATCGCCGTGATCTCGGTGGGCGGGACAAGGTCGATCAGATGAAGGCGGCGACCGACATTTGGAGCCAGATCGCCACTGCGAAACCGATCTTGATCACGGTGCCGGCGATTCGCCCCGCGGCGGCGCCGGTGGCGGGACGCAGGGTGTCACGGATCGTGGCGCCATCCTTCGTCAACTCGCCGACCAATGCTCCCGCGGCAGCACCGATCGCCGCGCCCGCGAGGGTGCCGAGCAGTGGAATCAGGATCAGAAACGTGCCGACGATGCCGCCGATGAAGCCGCCGACGATCGCCCCGATCGTGCCCCGGCGGCTGGCGCCGCCAGCCTTGGCGCCTGCGGCACCCGCGACGAATTCGATAATCTCGGCGACCGTGGCGAGGACGATCGCCACGGCGAACGCCATCCAGCCGAAGGTCAGATCGTCGCCACCTCTCCAGAAGTACTCGATCAGGTCGACGATCGCAGCGAGCATGATCACGAGCCATGTCCCCGGCAGACCGAGGGCGGTGAGGGCGGCGAAGGCCGCCGCGATGATCGAGAACACGATGCCGATGAGAACGGTCAAAGGAGTGAGACCCCAGTTACGGGCGAAGGCGACGATTCCTGGTCAGTCGAGAATGGGGCGATCCTGGTGGCCAGGACCTCACCGGGACGGATCTGCTCGAGACGATACGTCATGACCCTCCTTGATTGGGACCAGCAGACGGTGGATTCCATCGAGGTGAGAAGCAACGGCGGCTCAGAGTCAATGCGGCCGGACTGGATCACGCGGGCGGTTCCCATTGGAGGACCCAGCGTCACTTCCTCGAGAATGGAGCGTGCGAGCCACCATCCACGGTGTGCATCGACCGGTTGGAGTCGGATGGACTCGCCGATCGCCAGCCGGTCAGGCCGCCGCCGGCATCGATAGGTCGGGACGACTCGATCTTCGGGCGACGGCGTGGGGGCCGCCTCGAGCAGCCAGTCGAAGTGTGGTGGAGGCCCACCCGGATCAGGTTCGTGGCGGAGGATGGTCGTTCGGAGCATGCTCGGACCGATGGGGGTCAAGTAGGAAGGGGGGCGAGGACCACGAGTTCTCTGCCATCAACGTATCATGCGGCAAGTACGCAGGCGACGCTCGGATCGGTCATTCGAAGTCGCGGCATCGCATCGCGCAGGAGCCCCCATGATTCCTTCGACACGCCCCACCGGCAACCGATCCACACCCTTCGCCCTGATGGCCCTTTTTCTCGTCATCGGACTGGGAGGAACGATCATCGGTTGTGAATCGGTGAAGAAGACCCTATCCACGCCGCCGTCGGTGAAACTCCAACAGGATGGCGATCACGAATTCAAGTGGGGTCGGTATGAATCGGCCGCCGCGTTCTACAAGCGAATTCTGGATCGCGAGCCAGGAAATCCTAAGGCGTTGGAGATGTACGGGCGTTGCATGCTCGAACTTGATCGGCCGGCCGATGCTGCTGATGCCTTCCTCACTGGTACCGCGCATCGCCCCGGAGATCGGTCGCTTCTTTTTCTTCTCGCTCGTGCGGAGTTTGCCAGCGGCGACTACGACCGGTCTTTTCAGCTGGTGAGAACCTGGGCGATCGACAACGACGACTCTGAAGCTTGGCTTCTTCTTGCCAGTTTCGCACTGGAACTCGACGATCCCGACAATGCCCGTGATGCCATCGAACGTGCCATCGAACTCGATGCGACGGGATCCGCAGCGGCCTATCTTGCCGCCGCCGATCTCGCGGAGCGTCTTGGAGACACCGATCTCGCGTTGCGACGGCTTCGTCAAGCCTACGGAATCGAAGTAGAAAACGACGAGATCGCCGATCGACTCCGGGAATACGGCGAGATTCCGGGACCCACCGTCGTCCTGCCCCCCGGCGTCTGAGGACTCGAGTTTCGTGACCGAAAAGAAGATCACCAGTCGACCCGAAGAATGGCTCGCCAATCTCACCCAACTCGGGGATCTGGCAAGGGTCCGGCTGCTTCGATTGGTGGAACGAGCCGAACTCGGAGTCGGAGAGCTCGCGACCGCTGCTCAACTCCCACAATCAACGGTCAGCCGGCATCTCAAGGCGCTGCATGACCATGGTTGGATCATCAAACGCTCTGAGGGAACGGCGAGTCTCTATCGCTTGGACGAAGGTTCGCTCGACCCGGACTTTCGCCGCCTTTGGGAGACGACCCGAGACCGGCTCGCCTCGAGCCCCGTCTTCGCGGACGACGCCACCCGGCTGAAGGAAGTCCTTGGGTCGCGCCGAACCGATTCCCGCTCGTTCTTCGGGCGCATCGGTGGCGAATGGCACGAACTTCGACATGAGCTCTTTGGGACGGGTTTCGGTGCCGAGGCGATGCTCGGATTCCTCGATCCTTCCTGGGTCGTGGCGGATCTCGGTTGTGGTACCGGCGATGCGGCCGAACGATTGGCACCGGTGGTGGCCGAGGTCATCGCCATCGATCGGGAGGAGGCGATGCTCGATGCGTCCAGGAAGCGACTGGAGAACTTCGACAACATCCGTTTCCTTCGCGGGGATCTCTTGGATCTGCCTCTAAAGCCGGAAACCATTGATGCGGCCGCGATGATGCTGGTGCTGCATCACCTCAGTGAACCGGAAAGAGCCCTCTCGGAGGCGGCGAGAGTATTGCGACCAGGAGGCGTGCTTCTCGTGGTCGACATGGTCGCTCACGATCGTGAGACCTATCGGCACACCATGGGGCACGAGCACCTCGGGTTCGAAGAAGCCAGGATGCGATCGATGGGCAGTGACGCCGGTTTCGATCGAGTCACCTGGCGTCGGCTTCGCCCGGTCGCGAGCGGGAAGGGTCCAGGGCTCTTCGCCGCAGCATTCTTCAAGGGTCGTTGAGCGATCTCTTCAGGTATCGGTGCGTGAGAACGACAGAGCGGCGCCGAAGGTCGGCGCCGCTCTATATTCGATTCTCTACGGTTCGGCGTCGATCAGCCGGACGTCTTGGTCGTCGTTGCAGTCTTGGCGGTGGCCGCATCAAGTTTGGCGATCGCGCCTCTCGGGTCCTTCATTGCCTTCGGCTTGCAGCCGCCGCAGCAGACATTGACTGCACGGTCGCCGACGATGAACCAAGGGCTCGACTCCTTGAGTCCTCCACCGGTGAAGAGGCAGGTCTTCAACGGATAGGTCTTCTTCTGCTCCGCGATCGCGGCGGCGTCGAGTTTGGCGAGGTACTTTTCCGGATCCTTGTAGAAGGACTTGGTGCACTTGGCGCAACAGAATCGGACGAGCCGGTTCTTGTAGACGATCAGCGTGCACTCCTTGGCCTCGGGACCGGTGGGATCGGGGAGCGCCTTGGTGTCCATGACCGGGCATCCCATGGCCTTCGGATATCGCGCGAGCTGGTCGGCGATGATCAACTCGTCGATCTTGCCGATGTACTTCGCGGGATCCTTCTCGATCTTGCCCTTGCATCCCTTGCAGCAGACTCGGACTTCGCGTCCGGTCTGGGTGGAGTCACTCGCGCCCTCGAGGATGACGACGACGCCGCCGTCTTCGGGAAGCGGTCGGCCGCTGATCGGGCAGACATCGAGGAGGTAGGGGGCGCCTTGCTGTTTCGGGGCTTCCGAATTGGGGGCGGCCAAGCCGGCGGCGACCGCGACGAAACCGGCTGCTCCGACGAGCTGGGAAAGGATCTTGATTCCACGCATGGCTGAACTCCTGACAGGTGGTGAGGGGATTTTTTCAGAGAGCAGCCTATCCGTAACCCCTTCTGGAGGGCGGCTCACCGAAAAAACGCGGCTAGAGACGCTCGCGGTCCATGCGATGGAGATCGGGTCGTTTCGGTCTAAAGTGCGGCTAGTTATTGACCGAGAGCATGCATGTAGGGTATCTTTGCATTTATCCATTCATCCGCTGAATGGATGAAAAATGCACCGAAAGGTGAATCGGTCTCTTGGCAGCGTCGAAACGCGCTCGGAGCCAAAGGCCGGAAGTGACCCGCCCGTGCATCCATGAACCCGGTCCGACAGGACCAAAGCCGCCAGGAGACTCTCGTGCCCGTGACCGCCTCAGACGCCTCAACGTTCCTTGATACCAATCTCTCCCTCTTTTCTTCGGGTCTTGATTACAAGGTCGCAGACCTCTCTCCGAAGACGATCGCCTACGGTCGCAAGGAGATCGAACTCGCGGAACACGAAATGCCGGGGCTCATGGCCCTTCGCGCCGAGCATCTGGGTAAGTCGCCGCTGAAGGGGGCCCGGATCACCGGCTCCCTCCATATGACGATCCAGACCGCGGTGCTCATCGAGACGTTGGTCGACCTTGGTGCGGAGGTCCGCTGGGCAAGTTGCAATATCTTCTCGACGCAGGATCACGCCGCAGCTGCGGTCGCGATCGGGCCGAACGGAACCGCCGACGCTCCGGCGGGTGTCCCGGTCTTCGCCTGGAAGGGCGAGTCGCTTCCCGAGTACTGGTGGTGCACCTTCCAGGCACTCAACTGGCCCGATGGCCAGGGGCCGAATCTGATCCTCGATGATGGTGGTGATGCGACCCTTTTGGTCCACAAGGGACTTGAGTTCGAGAAGGCTGGCGGCGCCATTCCCGGTCCTGAGACGACGGACAACGCCGAGTTCAAGTGTGTGCTTCAACTTCTAGCCGCGATCAAGGATGAGAAGTCCGACTACTGGAGGATGACCGCGCCCAACGTCCGCGGAGTTAGTGAGGAAACCACCACTGGCGTCCATCGTCTCTACCAGATGGCGGAAGCTGGAGAACTGCTCTTCCCGGCGATCAACGTCAACGACGCGGTCACCAAGAGCAAGTTCGACAACCTCTACGGATGCCGTCACTCCTTGGTCGACGGCATCATGCGGGCCACTGACGTCATGCTTTCCGGCAAGGTGGCCGTGGTCTGCGGATACGGCGACGTCGGCAAGGGATCTGCCCAGAGCCTCCGTGGCCAAGGTTGCCGGGTGAAGATCACCGAGATCGATCCCATCTGTGCCCTCCAAGCCGCGATGGAAGGCTTCGAAGTGGTCCGACTCGACGACGAAGTCGATTCCGCCGACCTCTTCATCACCACCACCGGCAACTTCAACATCATCACCGCCGCTCATATGGCGAAGATGAAGCACAACGCGATCGTCGGCAACATCGGTCACTTCGACAATGAGATCGACATGGCCGGGCTCGAATCGACCGCGGGTATCGAGCGGATCACCATTAAGCCGCAGGTCGACGAATGGAAGTTCGCCGACGGCCATTCGATCATCGTGCTTGCCGAAGGCCGCCTGCTGAACCTCGGCTGTGCAACCGGTCACCCGTCGTTCGTGATGAGTGCGTCGTTCACCAATCAGGTTCTGGCCCAGATCGAACTCCACGACAACGCGGAGAACTACGATCGAACCAGCGTCGTGACGCTTCCCAAGGAACTCGACGAACGGGTCGCCCGACTCCACCTCGCCCAGCTCGGTGTCAACCTCACCGAACTCACCCAGGAACAATCCGATTACATCAAGGTCCCGGTGGAAGGCCCGTACAAGCCCGACCACTATCGGTATTGAGGCCGGTCTCTAGCATCCGATTCGGTCCGCGGTTCTTGGGCCATCAGATCCTCAGCGTGAATCTTCGAGCGGCGGGCATTCGTGCCCGCCGCTCGTTCTTTCGACGATGGGATCAAACTCGCAGAGGTGGCTGCCGATAGACTCGGGTTCGCATGGCCTCCGATCAGCACGAGCTTCTTTCGAGTGATTCCGCCGGTGCTCCTCCATTGGTTCGACTCTTCAGGTACGCCCGGCCGTTTCGCCGACGGATTGCCTGGGCGACGACGTTCTCGATCCTCAACAAGGTCTTTGATCTCGCACCGCCCTTCATCATCGGCGCGGCGGTCGACGTGGTGGTTGAGAAGCAGGATTCGGTGATCGCAAAACTAGGATTTCCCGATCCCTTCCACCAATTGATCTTTCTCGCCGTCGCGACCGCAATCATCTGGTCGCTCGAATCGGTCTTCGAGTGGCTCTACGGTGTGGCCTGGCGGAATCTCGCCCAATCGATCCAGCACGAAACTCGGATGGATGCCTACCAGCACGTGCAGGGACTCGAGCTTCGGTGGTTCGAAGATCGTTCGACGGGTGGCCTGCTGGCCATTCTCTCCGACGACGTGAACCAGCTGGAGCGATTCCTCGACGGGGGTGCGAACGACATCATTCAACTGGCGGTCACCGCGATCACCGTCACTGCGGCGTTCTTCATCATCTCGCCGGAGATCGCATGGCTGGCGATGATCCCGGTCCCGATCGTGATCATCGGCTCCTTGTGGTTTCAGAAACGGCTGGCGCCTCGGTATGCCGAGGTTCGTTCGAAGGTCGGCGACTTGAACGCCCGACTCGCGAATTCACTCGGTGGCATCGCCACCATCAAGAGCTTCACCGCGGAGTCGCAGGAGGCGGGTCGTCTTCAGGTGGAAAGCGAGGCGTATGCCGAACACAATCGACGCGCCATCATCCTCAGCGCGCTGTTCAGTCCGTTGATCCGCATCGTGATCATGGGGGGTTTCATGGTCACGCTGCTCTACGGCGGTTGGATCACCCTGCAGGGTTCACTGGCAGTGGGGGCGTTCAGCCTTCTGGTGTTTCTGACCCAGCGGTTGCTGTGGCCGTTCACCCGGGTCGGGGCGGTGCTTGATCTCTACCAGCGGGCGATGGCATCGACACGACGCGTTCTCGACATCCTTGACGTCGCACCGGGCATCATCGACGGCCCTGATCGACTTCCGCTCGAATCGGTTCGCGGGGACGTCCGCTTCGACCATGTCCGCTTCTCCTACGTCAAGGGTCTGCCGATCCTCCGGGGGCTTGATCTGACGTGTCCCGCCGGCCGAACCACGGCCATCGTCGGCTCGACGGGGGCCGGCAAGAGCACGCTCATCAAGTTGATCCTTCGTTTCTACGACGTGGACCCTCGAAAGTCGCCCCGAAAGTCGTCCGGCACCGCGAATCTCAAAACCGAAGAGACCATGGGCGACCCGGCACCCACCGGTGCCATCGAAATCGACGGGAACGACGTCCGTTCGTTGCGATTGCGTGATCTTCGCCGTGCCGCATCGCTGGTGAGCCAGGATGTCTACCTCTTTGACGGCACGGTGCGGGAGAATATCGCCTACGGCTGGCCGGGCGAGGATGATGATCCGACCGTATGGACCGAGCCACCGTTCTCAAGCATCATCGAGGCCGCAACGCTTGCCGAGGCCCACGAGTTCATCATGGATCTCCCTCACGGCTACGACACGGCGGTCGGTGAACGTGGGCAGAAACTCTCCGGCGGACAGCGTCAACGGATTGCCATGGCGCGGGCGGTGCTCAAGGACGCGCCAATCCTCATTCTCGACGAAGCAACGGCAAGCGTCGACAACGAGACGGAAGCCTCGATTCAGCGTTCATTGCAGACCATCTGCCGCGACCGGACGACCATCGTCATCGCCCATCGCCTCTCGACGGTGCGGCACGCAGATTGCATCCACGTGCTCGAGGCCGGCCGGGTCATCGAGCGGGGAACGCACAACGAGCTCGTCGCCCTGAACGGCGCTTACGCGCAACTCTGGCGGGTGCAGACGGGTGAGTCGGTCACTTAAAGCCAGACGGCGGATCAGGCGTCCTTCGCTGCTTGCGTCCGCCACTTGGCAATGAGTTCCTTCTCTCGTGCCGGGGACAAGCCGGCACGCACGCCCAGGTCTTCGTTCTGGCGATCGGAGGCGAGGAACCAGTCGAGCGTGGCCTTGGCGGTATCGGCGAGCGGACGGAAGGTACAGCCGTGCTCGATCGCGTTCTGGTTCGACCGCTGGCCGAACCCGGCCATCTCTGGAACAAGCGGAATCCACATCGCCATGGTGTCCGGGCCCATCCACGGGCCGACTTCATTCGCCTGCAGGAACGACTCCGGTACCGGGACGAATTCGACGGCGTTCGAGACCACCGCCTTGCAGCCGTCCACCATCTCGCGGAAGTACAACGGTCCTTTCGGTCCGACCGCGTTGTAGACGCCGCCGTGGCCTTGCTCGACGCAGGTGGTGATGAATCCGGCAAGGTCACGGACATCGATGAACTGGGTCCGAGGGCTCTCGGCAGGGATGAGAACCTCGCCGCCTCTCCGGCAGCGGACTGGCCAGTAGGTGAATCGGTCGGTCTTGTCGCCGGGGCCGACGATGAGGCCTGGTCGGATGATCGTGGCCCGATCGTCAAAGACTCGCCGGATCTCCTGTTCGCAGAGGGCCTTGAGCTGGCCGTAGTACGCGTTGACGTTCTCGTCGGTCGGGTCGTCCATCGTTCCGACCGGCGCTGACTCGTCGGCGCCAGCGGTGTCGTTCTCCGCGTAGACGGAGATGGTGGAGATGAAGACGTACTGTCGCGTCGCGTCCTTGAGGAGTTCGGCGCTGGCCTTGGCGATCCGTGGAACGTACGCGGAGTTGTCGACCACGGCATCCCAGGTGGTTCCGCTCTTGATCGCCTCTTCGATCGCGGCGAGGCCGTCTCCCTGGTCGGGATCCCGGTCACCGGTGAGCCTGGTGACCTTGGCGAAATCGGCTTCGAAGAGGTCAGTCTTCGACCGGCCACGGTTGAAGATGGTGATCTCCCAGTCTCGATCCTCGAACTGGTCGATCTCATGCGGGCCGAGGAAGCCGGTACCACCAAGGACGAGGATCTTCATGACGGTGCTGCTCAAGAGTGAGAAAGAGGTTCTGACGACGATGGTGGCTGAAGTGCATGCATGATTACCGATGACCGACCCCGGGGTTTCCTCAAGATGGCACTGGACGAATCTCACTCGGTATCGCTTGCACCGAAGCGTCGTGGATTCGGCGGACCTTGGGGCTGCCATCATTTTTCTAAATCAGGGGACGCCGAATCGGCCCTGAGAGGACGTCAAGCGCGTTTCGCGGGTTCGGGGATTCGCAAGCATGCCCCGCGGAACGTACGCTCATCGCCGCAACGCATGAGTCGTGCCGCGATGCAGTCCATGCCCGAGGCGATCGTCGCCTTCGGGACCCGATGCGGAGACGCTTTTGAGGTCTTCGGCGTATGAGTTGTCTAACCAACGCCGGGACCCAGTTGCTCGCCGATCGGATGTCACGATATGAGAGCCCATGCCTCGGGCGGTCGAGGTCGGCTCGAACATTCATGAACCGCCATTCGGATTCGGTGTCAAAATGAGAGACTCGATTCGCCTTCTCGTACTGTTTTCCCTGGCCTCGTTCCTCGGAGCATGCGCGAACGATGGTAAGAACATCGATTCGGCGCATGGTGGGGAGCACGACTCGGACGTCGCCCAATTGATCGATTCGGGCGAAGGCACGTCGGGTGAGACAGGCGCGGCCGATTCGGCTGGTGGTGAGAATGTCGCTGCTGATGGCGAAGAAACCCGTCCGTGGTGGGAGAGCGACGCCGATGGCGAAGAAACCCGTCCGTGGTGGGAGAGCGACGCCGATGGCGAAGGCGATGCCGAAGGCACAGAAAGCGATTCGGACGGCGAAGGCTCAGAGCACACTGAGGGCGATTCGGACGGCGAAGGCTCAGAGCACACCGAGGGCGATTCGGACGCTGCCGCTGAGAAGGCTGCTGCGGAAGCTGCTGCTGCCGAGAAGGCTGCCGCTG